>DASYUK010000429.1:0-10726 GCA_036001325.1 Thermoanaerobaculia bacterium | reverse complement strand
CTCATCGATGATAGCCAAGACACCATTGTTGGAGTGAAGGTCGATCGCCGCGAATGTCTGCATCGCAAGCTCCTCTCGTCGCCGATGCTGCGCCCTCGTCGGCGATCAGTTCAAGCCTGCTAGATGCGTATCAGGTCTTCACTTTTCACTAATTTTCTACCGCCAGTGCAGCAATTCCTTTGCTCAGCGGTCATTCCCACACGCCGTAGAAAAAAACTGAAAAGTAAAGACCTGACCCCATTCATCACCATTCATCATTTCGGTTTCAAAAGCACCACCGTCGCCCCCCACCCCCCACCCGACGGATCCGCATCGTGAAATCCCTCCACCCAATCGAGCGACCGCAGCATCGATTGAATGCGCTCGCGCTGGACGCCCACGCCCCGGCCGTGGATGAGTCGCACCTGCCGAAATCCACGCGCCCGCGCCTCCGTCAAATAGTCGAGTGCGACATCGCGAACTTCAGCAGCACGAAAGGGATGGAGGTCGAGCACGTCTTCGATGGGGATCTCGTGCGGCTCGTCCTCCATCCGCCGGATTCTATGCGATACTTTCGCTTCGTCATGGTCCTTTTCAATCACGCGACGCGCGAGATGACCGCGAAGATCGTCTACTACGGTCCCGGCCTCTGCGGGAAGACGACGAACCTCATGGTCATCTTCGACAAGCTCGACCCGAAGTCGAAGGGGAAGATGCTCTCGCTCGCCACAAAGACCGATCGCACCCTGTTTTTCGACCTCCTACCGGTCGATATCGGCAAGGTCGGCAATTTCAATCTCAAGATCCAGCTCTACACCGTTCCGGGCCAGGTCTTCTACAACGAGACGCGCAAGCTCGTGCTCAAAGGCGCCGACGCCATCGTCTTCGTCGCCGATTCTCAGCGCTCGATGGTCGACTCGACCAAGGAGAGCTTCAAGAACCTGCTCGAGAACATGAAGGAGAATCAGATCGACCCCGACGACACGCCGATCCTGATTCAGTACAACAAGCGCGACATCCCCGGCGTCCCTCCCGTCGAAGAGCTCGAGCAGCTCCTCGGCCTCGAAGGCTATCCGCACACCGAAGCATCGGCGCTCAAAGGCGAAGGCGTCATGGAGACGTTCAAGCTCGTCTCGAAGATGACGGCCAAGCATCTCTTCAACCGATTGAAGGGAAAGGCCGAGCCGATCGAACGGAAGAAGCCGGCCGCGAAAGCGCCCGCCAAACCGGAGAAGGCGAAGCATGCGCCTGCCCCCAAAATCGAGGAGGTACCACCGTTCGCGAGTCCTTTCGCCGATTCCGTTCCGTTTCCCGAGGCGACCGAGAATCCGCTCGATGCCGGATACGAAAAGATGGAAGAGGTCTCGCTCGAGCAACTGCTGCAGGAAGGACGCGAGCGTCCGGCGACCTTCTCCGGCAACATCGCCATTCCCATCGAAGTCGATGAGGTCGAAGAGATCGGCCACGAGGCGATGGTCCACGAGCCTGCCGTCGCCGTGATGGATGTGCCCAGGAAAAAGGCTGCAGGCGCGGCGCCTTCTGCCGAGCTCGAATCGCTCCGCAAACAGCATCGCAGCGAGCTCGAGGCGATCCTTCGCGACCTCGAAAAACTGACCGCGCGCGTCCGCCAGCACCTCGGCTGATGTACAATCACGCGCACATCAAATAATTTCGGAAGGAAATCACTACATGCGTCGTACTCTTCTGGCAGGACTCTGTCTCGTTGTCACCCTCAGCGGCTGCAGGGCGAAGGAGCTGGCTGAAAAGGCCGCGATCTCACGCGATCTCTCCAAGCACGGCACCGTCGATCTGATGAAAAAGGTCGCCGATGATCAGTACACGGCACCGGCCGACGGAAAACTCACGGATGCGCAGGTTCAGATGTACCTGAAAGTGCGCGAGCACGAGAAGCAGATCGCGCAGGTTGCCAAGCAGGAAGCGCAGCAGCACGCCGATGCTGCAAAGAAGGCAGGCGAGAAATCGCTGGCCGGGATGATGGAAGGCTTCAAGACGATCGGCTCTGTCGCGGACCTCGTTACCGCCGACATCCGCGCCGCGAAGGAGCTCGGCTACAACACGCAGGAGTACCTCTGGGTCAAGACGCAGATCCTCGCCGTCAGCACGGCTGCGATAGGCGAGAAGATGACCGAAGCCGCGAACGCCAGCTTCGACCAGATGTACCAGCAAACGAAGAAGGCATACGACGAGGCCGCCGACGAACAGACGAGGAAGCTATACAAAGAAACGCTCGATGGTCTCGACAAACAGAAGCAGGAGATGGCGGCGGAAAAAGAGAAGGAAGATCCCGCGCTTGCCTACAACAAGCAGCTCGTCTCGAAGTACGAAGATGCGCTCAACGCCTTCACCCAGGAAATGGCGAAGTACGAGGACAAGAAGGGCGAGACCGAGAAGAAGATGCAGGATTGGCAGAAGGAGATGGACGCCAAGAAGACGCAGTAGTGCGCACGTTCCCCCTCCACATCGAATGCTCCGCGTGCGCGGCTCGTTATGAGCCGCGCGCGCTCCACAATCTCTGTACGAAATGCGGCGGGCCGCTGCTCGCGCTTTACGACCTCTCCCCCGCCCCTGAGCTGCGACACGACATTCGACATCGCCCGAGCACGATGTGGCGCTACGCGGAAGTGTTGCCGGTCGATGAGAACGACACGGTGATCTCGATCGGCGAAGGCTCGACGCCGATGCTTCCCTCCCGCTCCACGCCGAATCTCTTCATCAAAGACGAATCGAAGAACCCGACGCGATCGTTCAAGTCGCGCGGCATGGCCGCCGCCGTGACGATGGCCGCAAACCTCGGCGCAAAGAGTCTGGCGGCGCCTACGGCGGGAAACGCCGGCTGCGCGCTGGCCGCGTACGGCGCGCGCGCCGGTCTGCCCGTCTTCGTGGCGATGCCGCGCGACACGCCGGCATCGATCGTCGATGAATGTCGATCGTACGGAGCGGAGGTCGAGCTCGTCGCCGGCGTCATCACCGACGCGGGCAAACGCGTGCAGAAGTACATCGCCGAGAACGGCGGCTTCGATCTTTCGACACTCAAGGAGCCATATCGCGTCGAAGGAAAAAAGATCATGGGCTACGAGTTGCTCGAGGATCTCGGGCGGCTTCCTGACGTGATCCTCTATCCGACCGGCGGCGGCACGGGACTCATCGGCATGTGGAAAGCCTTCGACGAGATGCAGCGCCTCGGCTGGATCGGAGCGGAGCGCCCGCGGATGTTCACCGTGCAGTCGAGCGGCTGCGCGCCGATCGTTCGCGCGTTCGAGCAGAAGCTCGACGCGGCGCCGGAGTGGGAATCGCCGCGGACGTCCGCATGGGGTCTGCGCGTTCCGCGCGCGATCGGCGATCGCCTGATGCTGCGCGCACTGCGCGAGTCGCGCGGTGGCGCTATCGCAGTGGCCGAAGAGAAAATCGAGGGGGCGGCGTCAGAGATGAGGACGCGCGAAGGGGTCGATGCCGGACCTGAAGGAGGTGCCGCGCTTCTCGCCTATGCGGGACTGCGCGATGCGGGAATCATCCGCGACGATGAAATCGTCGTGCTATTCAATACCGGTGGTAATAAGTATCACTGATTATTTGTAGCGTTTGCTACAATGCGTGATCACAATGAGACCTCATCGCGTCGCGGCGATAGCCTTCGCCGCGATCTGCTTCACCTCCGCGGCGCACGCCTCATGTCCCACGATCACGCCTGGTCCGGCCGTGCTGCCCGACGCGACGCTGAATCAGGGTTACTCCCAACTCCTCACCGTCACCGGCGGCACACCGCCGTACACCTTTTCGATTCCGCCGACGTCGTCGCCGCCGCCGGGCCTGAAGGTGTTCGGCGACAAACTGCTCGGCACTCCGACACAGGCCGGGACCTTCACTTTCAAGATTCAAGCGACGGATGCCAACAGTTGCTTCGGCACCTCTACGTTCACGCTGAAAGTGAGAGACCCGAACGCCGGGGTGTGCCCGACGATCACGATTGCACCCACGAGTCTTCCCTCCGGCGTCGTCGGGATGTTGTACAGCGCGAAGGTCATCGCCAGCGGCGGCGCGTCGCCATACACATACAACCTCGGTACAGGAAGCCCACCGGCGGGGATCGGTCTTTCGATGAACACGATCACCGGCTTTCCGACGAGGGCCGGCAGTTACTCGTTCCAGCTCGTAGCCACCGACTCCAATCGGTGCAGTGGGACGCAGGATTACGTGCTCGAGGTCGTCGACGCCGGCTGCCCGCAGGATGTGGCCATTCTTCTCACGCCGGCGAGCGACGCGTCGCTCGACAGCAGTAAGCCGGTGACATTCTCATGGACGTCTGTGGCAGGCGCGAACGGTTATGCGGTCCTCGTCTCGAGCGACAACGGTGCGACCTTCGCGCCGGTCGCGACGGTCCCGGCAAACACGACGACGGCGACAGCGACGCTCTCACCCGGTACTTACCTCGCGGTGATCAGAACGCTCTTCGGCTCGGGATGTTCGACGCGATCCACGGCGACAAGGTTCAGCGTCACATTGGCGCTAGCCTGTGGCGGCGGAACAGTTGCGCTCACGTCTCCAACCAACGGCGCGACAATGTCATCGCCGGTGACGTTCTCGTGGAGCGCCGTGACGGGCGCGAGCGCGTATCGAGTCTGGTTCGGCATCGACAACGGCGCGCCGACGATCATCAGCCGGGTCACAGGAACGAGTACGACGGTGCAGGTGCCGAGCGGCGCCGCGGAGTGGTACGTCGAGGCGATCTTCGACAACTGTCCGTCGATCGTATCGGAGCATCGCAAGTTCACTGTCCTGAGCGGTGCGAACTGCGGCGCCAACCAGACGCCCACGCTCATCTCACCTCTCAGCGGAGACGTCGCGAGTCCTGCGACATTGAGCTGGACGGCCGTGAACAACGCGATCGCGTATCGCGTATGGATCGCTCCGGCCGGCCTCGCGTTCAGCGAGCTTGCATTCACCACGAGCACGACCATCCAGCGCGCACTCCTGCCGACGAGCTACACATGGTACGTCGACGCGATCTTCGGCGGATGTCCTCCGGTCTCTTCGACGAAGGCGAGCTTCAATGTTCCCGACACGGCGCCGCGCTGCAACAACGACACTCCAGCGATCGTCGCGCCGGCAAACGGCGCGTCCGTTCCATCGCCTGTCGTCTTCTCATGGAGCGCCGTCGCGAATGCGATCGAGTATCGCGTCTTCGCGTCGATCGACGGCGGCGAGGTCAAGCTCATCGGCGAGACCGCGAATACGACGCTGACGGCGAATATCCCACTGGGCAATGTGCTCTGGTTCGTCGAGGCGGCATTCAAAGGATGTCCGGCGATGCATTCCGCTTCGTCGCGCTTCACGATTCCCCGGGCGGCAAGCTGTCCGACGACGAAGCCGGCGTTGCTATCGCCGGCGAACGGCGCGTCCGATGTGACGACGCCCATCACATTCTCCTGGTCCGCCGTGAGTGGCGCCGTTCGTTACATCCTCGTCGTTCGCGGCGCGAATGGTGCGCCGGTTCCGATCGGCGAAACCAATCTCACACAGCTTCAACGAAGTTTCTCGCCCGGCACCATTCAATGGTCCGTCATCGCCCTCGGCGCCGGTTGTGATCCGATCACCTCCGATACGGCGACGTTTACCATTCCGAGTCCCGAGGGTTGCGGGACAAAGCGTCCGCATGTTCTCGCGCCATCCGATGACGCGGTCGGCGTCGCGTCGCCGGTGCATTTCGCCTGGACGAAAGTGCCGGCCGTCAAGATCTACAAACTCCGCGTACAGACCGAAGATGGCGATGCCAGCGTGATCGCGACGACGACCGACAACGAGATCACCGTTCCGCTTGGCGCGGGCCGCATTCGCTGGTCGGTCGAAGCGGCGTTCGACTCGTGTCCTTCGCTCTTCTCCGGCCCGAGCGACGTGACGATCGCTCCCAAACCGTCCACATGCACGACTCCATCGCGTCCAGCGGCACATGTTGTCGCGCAGGTGCTCTCCGCAACGGATTTCACCGTGCGCTGGACAGGCGTCGCAAACGCGGGCGTCTACGAATTGCAGGAGTCGACGACCGCGGACTTCTCGAACGCCACGACGTCGACTGTCGCCGGCGTAAACGCTACGTTCAATCACGTCGCGACGACCACGTCCGTGCAGTATTTCTATCGCGTGCGTGCGGTCAGCTCGTGCAGCGATGATCGCGGCCCATTCTCGAGGATCGTCAGCACGCGCGTCATCCCGCCGAACACCGCTGCTACGCGTACGCGCGGCACGGCGGAGATCGGCGTGCAGAACATCGTCCTGCAGACGCTGACGCTTCCCGGTTCGGCGACGCCGGTCGCGTTCACTGCGACCACTGACAAACCGTGGCTCACCGTCTCACCGTCGTCAGGGACGATTCCGACGACGGGCCTGACGCTCACCGTCATGGCCGATCCGAAGGCAGTGAATGTCGGGACGACGCATGGCACGGTGCACGTCGCGTACGCAAGCACCGGTGGCAGCGGACGAATCGAAACCAACGCGAACACTCCGCCAACGAACATCCCCATCTCGATCAGCCTCGTGACTCCTGTCGTTCCCGATACGAAAGCCACGCCGCCTCCCGAGTCGCTCATTATTCCGGCGGTGGCGCACGGTCCGGGGGCGAACAATTCGCTGTTCCAATCCGACATCCGTCTGGCGAACACGTCGTCGCAGGCGATGACGTATCTGATCAACTTCACGCCGACAGCGACCGATGGAACGCAGACCGGAACGACGACGACGATTCAAGTCGATCCCGGAGCGACCACTGCGCTCGACGACATCCTCTCGAGCTTCTTCGGAACCGCGTCGGACGGCAGCGCGACCGGCATGCTCGAGATCCGTCCGCTGACGAGCTCTTCGTCGTCCAGCATCTTCAGCAGCGTTCCGAGCAGCGCGCTCGCTTCCGTCGCTTCGAGCCGCACCTACAACGTCACGTCGCAGGGAACGTTCGGACAGTTCATCCCCGCGATTCCGTTCTCACAATTTGTCGGCCAAGGGAGCATTCTCTCGCTGCAGCAGATCGCGCAGTCGTCGGCGTATCGCACGAACTTCGGCCTCGTCGAGGCAGCCGGCGAACCGGCGAATGTGATGCTGCACGTCTTCGACAAGGCCGGCAATCTCATCGCCGACATTCCTGAGAATCTTCTGCCGTCGGAACACCTCCAGATCAACGGCTTGCTCAACAACATCTCGCTCGATGACGGTCGCATCGAAGTCGAAGTCCTCTCCACGACGGGCAAGGTCTCCGCGTACGCGTCGGTCGTCGCCAATGATTCGAACGATCCGTTCCTCGTCTCGCCGGTGCTGAAGTCGGCCGTGAATTCGAACCGCTACGTCATCCCCGGTGTGGCGTACAGCAACGGCATAGCGAACTGGCGGACCGATGTGCGGCTGTACAACTCCGCATCGATCAGCGTGAACGCGACGTTGACCTATTACCCGCAAGGCGCACCGGGATCTCCGCGATCGCAGACGATTACCATCGCCGCGGGCGAAACGCGCGGCATCGACAACATCCTCAACACCATGTTCGGCATCACCGATCCGAGCGCCGGCGGCTCCGTCGTCGTGACAACGACGTCGACGAGCAGCATCATCGCCAGCGCGCGCACATATACGCCGACCGACATCGGCACGGTCGGACAGTTCATCCCGGCCGTAACGCCGGTGGAGTCTGTCGGCGTCGCCGACCGTGCGCTGCAACTCCTGCAACTCGAGTATTCCGACGCGTTTCGTACGAACATCGGTCTTGCGGAGACGACGGGTAATCTCGCGACCGTCGAGGTCTCACTCGTTCTTCCCGATTCGAAAGTGACGCCGATCATCAGCTTCTCGCTCGCGCCGAACGAGTTCATCCAGTTCTCGCTCGCGAGCTTCGGACTCACCGATTCGATCTACAACGCGCGCGTGGCCGTGAAAGTCGTCGACGGAACAGGAAAAGCAACGGCGTACGGCTCGCTCGTCGACAATCTGAGCAAGGATCCGACGTACGTTCCCGCTCAATAGACGCGGCGGACGCGAACGGCGTTCGTGACGGAGTACTCGAGCAACCACAAAGAGCCATGGCGATCAAAGACACCGCCGGTCGGTGACCACGGCAATGAACTTCGCGCGATGACGGCGACGCGGCCGTCGGGGCTCACTCTCTTCACCTCGCCTGCCACGTAGTCGGCGATGTAGACGTTTCCTCCTCCGTCGGTCCAGAGTCCCATCAGAAGATGATGCTCGCCAACGAATGGACGCGTGAGATGTCGTGATGAGAGATGGCGCGCCACTGTCGTGATACGTCCATTCGTGGTGCGAAGCAGATCGCGCGCATCGATCATGTAGACGACTCCGTCGGGCGTGACCGTCATCCAGCGGGCGTCGCGAAATTTGCCGCGCGCGATCGTCACGATGCGGCCATCCGTCATCCGCTTGCGAATCTCCGACGTGGCTCGCTCCACCCAGTACATGTTGCCGGCGCGATCGCGAACGAAGCTGTAGTTCTGCAGAAACCCTTCTGTCGGCGGAATCACATTCACGACGCGGCCGTCCGGCGTGCGCTTCCACACGCGGTGGCCCCATCGATTCGTCGCTTCCCCTTCGTACCAGAGATGTTCGCCATAGAGATTGTCTTCGCCGTCGAGACAGAGCTCGTGGGTGTGGACGTTGGGAACAGCGATCGACTTGCTCCCATCGGGCGCGATCCGCCAGACGTGATGCAGGTCGGAGTAGAAGATGTTTCCGCGCGAGTCGACGACGATCCCGACCGCCGGATGAGCGAGCGCAGCGCACGAGATCGCCGAGGCGAGCGCGAACAGCGCGACGGCCTTCATGTGTACGTATAATGCGCGCGCGAAAACCGGAGGTCCACGTTGGCAGACCAGCAATACGACGTCGTCGTGATCGGCAGCGGGCCGGGCGGGTATGTGGCCGGCATTCGCGCCGGTCAGCTCGGCATGAAAGTCGCCGTCATCGAAAAGGATCCATTCCTCGGCGGCACGTGCACGCACCGCGGCTGCATCCCGACGAAAGCGCTCCTCGCGAATGCCGAGGTGTGGGACAAGATTCAGAAATCGAAGGAGTTCGGGATCACCGTTGGCGACATCCGTCTCGACTTCAAGGCAGGGCAGGATCGCAAGCAGTCCGTCGTCGACAAGAACGCCAAAGGCATCGAGTTTCTCTTCAAGAAGAACAAAGTCGATCGGATCACCGGCTTCGGCCGACTGGCCGGCAAAGGCGTTGTCGAAGTGCAAGGTGATGGTGCCGGACAGAAGCTCAACGCGAAGAACATCATCCTGGCGATGGGTTCAGTTCCGCGCGACTTGCCGCACATCAAAGCCGATGGAAAACGAATCATCAACTCCGATCACATCCTTCTGCTCACGGAAGTCCCGAAGTCGATGCTGGTCATCGGGGCCGGCGCGGTGGGATGCGAGTTCGCGTCCATCTTCTCGCGCTTCGGCACGAAGACAACGATCGTCGAGGTCCTGTCGCAGCTTCTGCCGATCGAAGACGAAGACATCTCCAAAGAATTCACGCGCAACGTCAAGAAGAAAGGCATCGACGTCTACGCCGAGGCAAAGGTCCTCTCCTGCGAAGTGAGCGACAAAGGCGTGAAGTCGGTGATCGAGAACAAGGGGAAGCAGCAGACGATCGAAACGGAGATCGTTCTGTCGGCAACCGGCCGCCGCGCGGTCACCGAGAACTGCGGGCTCGAAAAGACGAAGGTGCAGGTCGATCGCGGCTTCGTGCAGGTCAATCAATTCATGCAGACCGGCGAGCCGAACATCTACGCGATCGGCGACATCGTCCCGACGCCGGCGCTCGCGCACTGCGCGTCGTTCGAAGCGATTCTCGCGATCGAGCACATCAAGGGTCTCGAGGTGCGGCCGATCAACTACGATCACGTACCGAACTGCACGTATACCGATCCTGAAGTGGCGTCGGTCGGATTGACTGAGAAGAAAGCGAAAGAGCGCGGCTACGACGTGAAGACGGGCAAGTTCCCGTTCACGGCAAACGCGAAGGCGCGCATCATCGGCGAGTCGGGCGGTCTCGTGAAAGTCGTCTCCGAAAAAAAGTACGACGAGCTCCTCGGCGTCCACATCTGCGGACCGCATGCGACCGAGCTGATCGCCGAAGCGTGCGCCGGCCTCGAGCTCGAGGCGACTGCCGAGTCGATCGCCAGAACGATGCACGCCCACCCGACCCTCTCCGAAGCGATCATGGAAGCCGCCGAAGACGTCGCCGGGCATTCCATACATCAGTGACCGAAGTCATCCCAACGACGAACACTCACGGACTCTCGAAAGACGAGTTGCTGGAGATCGCTTACTACTTGAGATTGACGAGGACGCTCGAGGAGCGTCTGGCCGCGCTCTTCCGGCAGACCAAAGTCATCGGTGGCCTCTATCGCTCCGTCGGACAAGAGGGCGAGTCGGTCGCGGCGGCGTACGCGCTCGAATACGACAAGGGCGACGTCGTGCAGCCGCTGATCCGCAACCTGGGAGCGATTCTCGTCGCCGGCGCGAAGCCGGCCGACATCATCCGTCAATACATGGCCAAGGGCGACAGTCCGACGCGCGGCCGCGAGCTGAACATTCACTTCGGACATCCCGAGCGCGACGGGTTCATCGGCCAGATCTCGATGCTCGGCGACATGATCCCGGTGATGGCCGGAATCACGCTCGCTGGCCGTATGCAGAAGAAGAATCTCGTCGGGCTGGCGTTCATCGGCGACGGCGGT
>DASYUK010000428.1:0-9535 GCA_036001325.1 Thermoanaerobaculia bacterium | reverse complement strand
GGGGGCCTTTGCGCTGAGGCCCCGGTACCTACGACCCACGACCGACGACCCGATTCTACGTTGCCGCTCGCACCGTCGCCACAACTTCATTCCCGACGCCGTGGTAATCGAGCGAGCTGAAACTCAGCCGCCGCGCCATGGCGATGCCGCGACCGTGTGTATCGAAGGCGCGCGAGGGATCGATATCGAGGAAGCGGTTCCAGTCGAAGCCGTGCCCGTCGTCGCGAATCGTGAATCGCACCGCTGCGCCGTCGCGCTCGAAACGAATCTCGACACGCTTCGACTGATTCTCAGGAAGAGCGAGGCGGCGATCGACCTCTTTCTGCCACTCGTCTTTGTCACGCATCGCTGACTTCTCCTCGTAGGTGATGCCGAGGTTGCCGTGCTCGACGGCGTTGAGGAGAAGCTCGGTGAGTCCGACGACGGCGGAGTCGGGATCGGGGCAGGCGTTGGCCAGGATCGTCGCGACGTCGCGCGCCTCATCGACAGTGCGAATCGAGAACACCGCATTGTGCAGAAGACGGAGAGTCTTCAGCCCCTGCCGCAGCCGCGTACGCAGCTCTTTGAATTCCGCGTAGTCGTTTGCCGCCGCGGCCACGACGCTGAGCAGCATCTGCGCGTCGTACGGTTTGGTGAGGTAGTACCACGCGCCTGTGCGGATGCCTTCGATCACTTCTCGCGGCTCCGTCGCCGCTGTTTCGAGAATGACGGGGATCATCCGCAGCTTCGGATGCTCCTTCATCTGCGCGAGAACGGTCAGGCCGTCGACGTCGGGCATGCGGCGATCGAGCAGGACGACGTCATAGTGATCGGGCGCGCGATCGAGCATGAAGAGAGCTTCCGTTCCGTTCGTCGCAAAGTCGGGACGGTAACCCTCCTTCGTCAGATGAAGCCTCAACAACGCGCGATCGAGCGCGCTGTCGTCGACGACGAGCACTCGTGTGTCAGCAGGTTCGGGCATCGGCCGGGACAGAAAAAGTGTAGCGCAACGGCATAATGCGCGGGTGATCTCGATCGAGGCGATCCGCCGCCATTTCCCCGCGTTAGAAAGAGTTCACGGCGGATTTCCGGTGGCGTACTTCGATTCGCCGGGCGGGACGCAGGTGCCGCGTCCGGTTGCGGATGCGATGACGCGCTATCTCTTCCATCACAACGCGAATACGCATTGGGCCTACCCGACGAGCGCGGAGACCGACGCCATCATCGCCGGCTCGCGGGAAGCGGTCGCTGACTTCCTCAATGCCAGGGCGAGCGAGATCGTCTTCGGCGCCAACATGACCACGCTCACCTTCCACCTTGCCCGCGCCCTCGGCCGAACGTGGCAGGCGGGAGACGAGGTCATCGTCACCGAGCTCGACCATCACGCCAATGTTGCGCCGTGGCGCACGCTGGAAATCGATCGCGGCGTCGTCGTCCGCACCGCGCGCATGACCATCGAGACCGCGCAGCTCGATCTCGATCACTTGCAGCAGCTCGCCGGAGCGAAGACGAAACTGATCGCTGTCGGGGCGGCATCGAATGCGGTTGGAGCAGTGAACGATCTCGAGCGCATCAAATCGATCGCACGATCGGTCGGAGCGCTCTTCTTCGTCGACGCCGTGCATCTCGCGCCGCACCAGTTGATGGACGTGCAGAAGATCGACTGCGATTTCCTGGCCTGCTCGGCGTACAAGTTCTATGGCCCGCACGCCGGAATTCTGTTCGGCCGCTCATCGCTGCTCGAGTCGCTCCCGTTTCCGAAGCTCGATCCCGCGCCCGACGACGCGCCGGAGCGCGCAGAGACCGGAACGCAGAATCAGGAAGGGATCGCCGGGATCGGCGCGACAGTCGAGTTCCTCGCTTCGCTCTCCGACGGAGGGACGCGCCGCGATCGTCTGTCTTGCACATACGAGATGCTGCACGACGCCGGCATGCGCCTCACGCGCAGGGCGTGGGAGGGACTCGCGGCGATTCCGCGCGTGCGCCTTTACGGCCCGCCGCCTTCGCAGCCGCGCACTCCGACGATCGCCTTCACTGTCGAGGACATGACGGCGGAGAAGGTCGTGCGCGCTCTCGTCGAGCGCGGACTCTTTCTCAGCCACGGAGACTTCTACGCCGCCACGGTCATCGAGCGCCTCGGCGTCGAGGCGCTCGTGCGCGCAGGTTGCGGCTGCTACACGACGGAAGAGGAAGTCGATCGACTGGTCGAAGCCGTCGCGCGTCTCTGACTACCAGACACGCGCGCGGCCGCGCGACCGGTGGGGCGCCGGTGTCCTCACCGGCGCGGCGCCGCTGAGGACAGCGGCGCCCCAC
Organism: Thermoanaerobaculia bacterium; assembly: GCA_036001325.1. Taxonomy (GTDB): domain Bacteria; phylum Acidobacteriota; class Thermoanaerobaculia; order Gp7-AA8; family Gp7-AA8; genus DASVHS01. Next base: position 7,243 of record DASYUK010000428.1, on the reverse strand, counting down.
TGATCGAATCCGGCGACGGTGCGGCGCTCGATCCGGCGGCCGATCATCTTCTCCAACGCGTGGACGTACGGGCCGTCCTCGATCGAAACGAAGCTGATGGCATCGCCGATCGCTTCCATGCGGCCGGTACGGCCGATGCGATGGACGTAATCCTCAGGATGCATCGGAAAGTCGAAGTTGATCACATGAGAGATGCCTTCGACGTCGATGCCGCGCGCGGCGATATCCGTCGCAACGAGCACGCGGACCTTGCCGCCGCGAAATGCTTCGAGCGCTCGGACGCGCTGGCTCTGCGAACGGTTCGAATGGATCGCCGCTGTCTGGATGCCCGCCGTGGTGAGCTTGCGCGCGATCTTGTCGGCGCCGTGCTTCGTTCGCGAGAACACGAGCACCGAGTCGAGCGAGGAGTCACGCAGCAGGTTCAGCAGGAGATCGAGCTTCCGCTGCTTCGACACCGGATAGAGGAATTGCGTCACGGTCGCGACGGGATTCGCGCGGCGGCCGATCTCGATCATCTTCGGGTGGCGAAGCATCTCGGATGCGATCTTCTCGATGTCACGCGAAAGCGTCGCGGAGAAGAGAAGGGTCTGCCGGTCGCGCGGAAGCGCGTTGATGATGCGCCGGATCTGCGGAAGGAAGCCCATGTCGAGCATGCGATCGGCTTCGTCGAGCACGACATATCGGACGTGCTTGAGCGAGGCGTGACCCTGCTTCATCAAATCCAGCAGACGACCCGGCGTAGCGACGACGATGTCGGCGCCGCGGCGCAAAGCGTCGATCTGCGGACGTTCGTTGACGCCGCCGAAGACGTTGGCGCAACGGACGCGCAGATGTTTCGCCATGGTGCGGACGCTTTCATCGATCTGCATCGCGAGCTCGCGCGTCGGAGCGACGATGAGCGCGCAAGGACGCGACCCTTCGAATTTCCGGCGCACGATCATCTCCAGCAACGGCAGGACGAACGCGGCCGTCTTGCCGGTGCCGGTCTGGGCGATGCCGATCAGATCGCGTCCTTGGAGGACGTGAGGGATGGCGGTGTGTTGAATGGACGTCGGGATCGTGTATCCAGCGTCATCGACTGCCTGGAGAATCTTCGGACCGAGCCCGAGCGTGCGAAATGAGATTTCGTTCATAGTTTGTACTGCCGCACTGTCTTGGATTTCGGTCGCGAGGAACCGCGACAGCAGAGGCGTGTGGGATCGAGAACGCTGATGGGCCGGAACTTATTGCAGTGCTAGTGCCCCCGGATCGCCTTCTTGATGCGACTGAGCAGCTCGGATGGAGAGATGTCGCGATCCTCGCGCGACGGGCGCTTGCGATGCTTGGTTGTCTTCGCGGGAGTTGGTGTGAGCGCGTCACGAGCGCGGTCACGCCCCTCGATGGCCGCGGCGCTGGTCGGATATTTCTGCAGGTAGGCGTTGTACCGATCGAGGCTCTCCTGATATTTGCCCGCTTTGAATGCGGCATCCGCTTCTTCGAGCGCGCGCCGCTTTTCTTCGAACTCCCGGATCTGCGCCGGCGCGATCACGACAGTTGGCCGTGCACTTCGCGAAACGGCTATCCTGGCGGCGACGATCGCAACGACGAGAGCGACAGTCGCGATCGCGAGCCGCACCCACGGAATCCGTCGCGGCGGCGCGTGTCTCCGCGGTGCGATTGCTGGAGCGCGAAGTCTCCGGATGTCGGCGAGCGCTTCTGACGCATCCGATCGTCGTTCCGGCGTTTTCTCCACCATCCGAGCCACAACATCCCCAACGCTCCTCGGCACCTGAGGATTCAGCTCTGAGGCGTGCGGGACCGGCTGTCGAAGGATGTTGTGCAGTGTCCCGGTGAGATCGCCAGCGGCGAAGGGCTTCACGGCCGTCAGCATCTCGAACAGCATGACTCCGGTCGAGAAGACATCCGCTTTGGGCGTGAGCGTCTGCCCCTGAACCTGCTCCGGCGACATGTAGTTCGGCGTTCCCATCAGCGCGCCGGCGGCGGTCATCGATGAGCTCTGGGGACGAGCGATGCCGAAGTCGGCGATCTTCGCGGTGGCTGTGCTCGTGATCAGGATGTTGGCCGGCTTGATGTCGCGATGAATGATGCCGGCGGCGTGCGCGTACGCGAGGCCTTGCAGAACGTCTTCGATGATTCGGAGCGTGGTCTCCAGATCGAGCGGGGATGGCGCGACGGCGTTCATCAACTGGAGCAGTGTTTCGCCTTCGATGTACTCCATCGCCAGATACGAGATGCGATCGCCCTCGTAGCCGGCTTCGTAAAGGGTAACGATGTTCGGATGAACGAGTGAACCGCTGACCTCAGCCTCGCGTTGCAGACGGCGATAGAAATCCTGCGGCGATGTCGAATCATCGAAATGCTTCGCTGTGAGCGCAATCGTCTTCAACGCCACGCGCCTTCCGATGCGACGATCGCGCGCCAGATACACCATCCCCATGGCACCGCGGCCGAGGATTCGCTCGACGTCGTAGTGGCCGAATCGCTGTTGCGGGATTTCGGTGGCGGTCATTTGCGGCTGAGAATGCGGGCCAGCGTTGCGTCGATCGCATCGACGCGGCGCACCAGATCGAGCAGATGGCGCTCGATGCGATCGAGCTGCGATTCCGGCTGTGTGGCGCCGCCGATCGCGGCGGCGGCCGGCGCTGCACTCGGCGGAATGACGCGCGTCTCGGAGCCGAGACTCTCGTCGCCGCGCTCGTAGACGAACTCACGGCTGTGCATGCGCAGCATCGTGTCGTCGCCGTACTCGAACGGGGCTTTCTCCACAGCGATCGTCGCCGACGGATCGAAGGCCGGCTTCGGCTCCGGATAGAAGCGCGTCACGAGCTCGCGCACGTTGCGGTAAACACCGACGACCGGCCGGATCTTCATCCCGATGGTCGACTGAAGTCTGTCGATGCATTCGCGGTCGAGTGGATTGATCATCGCCACGGTCAGCTCGTCCGCTTCGACGTCGATGGGAAGCACTTCGTACTCTCGCGCCAGCTCGTTCGGGATGTGCTTCTCGATGTCGGAAACCGTGTCCTCTGTAATGGGATCGACGATCGGCAGCTTGGTCACTTCCGCCACCCATTCGGCGAACCGGCGATCGGAGACGAAGCCGAGGTCGATCAGCGTCGGCGCGAGGCGTTTCTTGCGCATCTCGGCGTCGCGTTCAGCGACCGCGAGCTGCGGCGGTGAAATCAGCTTTGTTTGAACCAGCAGCTCTTCGAGCGAGGGCATGGGCATGGGGAAACATACTCCGGATGAGGGGAGTGCGTCTGCGAGAAGCGCGCCCCTCACCCGGCGCTGCGCGCCACCCTCTCCCGATGGGAGAGGGCACTACCGGTGGACGCCGGGCCGCGCGTAACAACCGTTGCGATACCCTGATTTCGTGAGAACCCTCCTCATCACCGGCGGCACCGGCAACCTCGGCTCTGCCGTAGTGAAGCGGCTGGCAGGCGAGTTCCGGTGCGTCGTGGTGGTTCACGGCGAACCGAAGCTCGCGGCTAATGTCGAAAGCGTTCGCGCGGATCTGTCGAATGAATCGGAGGTGAAGCGCGCGTTCGATCAGATCGGCGAGCTGTACGGTCTTGTCCATCTCGTCGGCGGATTCGCGGCGGGCGGTGCCGAAAGCGGCGCGGAGGTGTGGGCGCAGATGGTGTCGCTGAATCTGACGACTGCTGTGAACGCAGTTCGAGCCGCGCTGCCGCATCTGATCGACGGAGGGCGAATCGTAGCGATCAGCTCGTACGTTTCGCTGGCGAAGAAAGCGGGCTTGGCGCCGTACATCGTGTCGAAGAGCGCGCTCAACTCGCTGATCGAAGTGCTGGCGATCGAGTTGAAGAGCCGTCGCATCACCGCGAACGCGATTCTTCCCGATGCGCTGGCGGCGCCGGAGATGCGCGAGCGCGTCGCCGAGTCGATCGTCTGGCTGCTATCTGATGCGGCGGCAAACGTCACCGGCTCGCTCATTCCGATGGTGGCGTGATGGAGGACGCGGTTCTCGTGAGCAGGCTCCGGGCGCGAGACGAGAACGCTTTCGAGACTCTCCTGCGCACCTACATGGCCAGGCTTCTTCGCGTGGCTCGCCGATTCCTGAAAAATGAGGAAGACGCCCGCGACGCCGTGCAGGACGCCTTCATCGCGGCGTTTCGCGGGATCGACCGCTTCCAGGCGGGATCGAAGCTCTCCACATGGCTGCACCGGATCGTCGTCAATGCCGCCCTGATGAAACTTCGGAGCCGTCGCCGGCATCCAGAGGAAGAGATCGATGCGCTGCTACCGCGATTTGCCGCCGATGGACATCAGGTCGAAGAGAGCCGCGACTGGAGCATGTCGGCGGAGGAGATGGTGCAGCGCGAGGAGACGCGGGAGCTCGTGCGACAATCGATCGACAAGCTTCCGGAGTCGTACCGCGTGGTGCTGCTGATGCGTGACATCGAGGAGATGTCGACTGAAGAAACCGCGGAGGCGTTGGGCATTACGCCGACGGCGGTGAAGGTGCGGCTGCATCGCGCCCGGCAGGCTCTTCGCACACTCCTCGATCAGGACCTCCGTCGATGAGCGCACGGCCCTATATCACCTGCCGGGAGCTGATCGACTTCATCGCCGACTATCTCGAGGGCCTGCTGACCGAAATTCAGGCGAACGATTTCACGCGCCACCTCGACATCTGCCCGTCGTGCCGCGCGTACCTGGCGACGTATCAGATGACGATCCGCGCCGGCAAGGAAACGCTGCGCTACGACGACTCACCGGACGAAGATGCGCCCGAGGATCTGATTCAGGCCATCCTGAAGATTCGCGAACGCTAATCGGCGAAGAAGGCCCCTCTCCCACCGGGAGAGGGTGGCCCCTGAGCGAAGCCGAAGGGGCCGGGTGAGGGGTGTGCCTCGCGAGGATCGCGCCCCTCATTCGCCGCTGCGCGGCACCTTCTCTCGGTGGGAGAAGGCTTGCTGAGGGAGGATCTTCAATCCCCAACTGGTGTCGATCAGCCACTGCATGAGAGCGGCCGCCGGTACCGGTTTGCTGAGCCAGTAGCCCTGAATCAGATCGCAGCCGAGTTGATCGAGCATCTGCCACGTCTCGGCGTCTTCCACCCCCTCCGCACACACCTGTTTTCCGAGGTTGTGGGCGAGGTCGATGACGGTGCGGACGATCGCCAGATCGGCCTCATTGCTCTTCATCTCGAGCACGAAGGACTTGTCGATCTTGATCTCGTCGATGGGAAGCTGGCGCAGACAGGTCAGCGATGAGTAGCCGGTCCCGAAGTCATCGACCGAAAGGCGCACACCGATCGACTGCAGCATGGACATGATCGCCAGGGCGTGCGCGGGATCGGCCATGATGCTGCTCTCGGTGATCTCGATTTTCAGGAACCGCGCGTCGACCTTCCATTTCTCCAGCAGCGAATTGACCTTCGTCGGTAGCGTGTGCTCCTGAAGGCTCTTCGCCGACACATTGACAGCGAGATGGACGGGCGCGCCCTGCTCCTGCCACGCGCGACACTGCTGCAGGGCGTGATCGAATACCCAGTCCGTCAGCGATCGAATGAGACCTGTGCGTTCCGCAAGCGGGATGAATGCGCCCGGCGCCAGCAGTCCCTTCTGCGGGTGATTCCAGCGAATGAGGACCTCCACCCGCGTGACGAGTCCGGTGCGGAGGTGAAGTTTGGGCTGGTAGTAAAGCTCGAACTCGTTGCGCTCGATCGCCGACCGCATCTCCACGACGAGCGACAGCTCATCGGGAGAATGCGATTCCAGATCCTCGCGGTGAAAGGTATATCCCGACTGCGCCTGTTTCGACGCGTACATCGCCACATCCGCACGGCGAAGCAGCGTGCGTGCGTCTGTTCCGTTGGCGGGATAAACCGCTATGCCGATGCTGGCGCCGACTTCGAGGACGTGTCCCTCGATGACGAAGGGCTGCTGGAGGGCGCTCAGCAGTCTTCGGGCAGTCGTCGCGATGTACGTCGAGTCTGACGGGTCAGGCATCACGACCGCGAATTCGTCGCCGCCGAGCCGCGCCACCGTGTCCTCGGGCCGAAACTGATTGCGGAGCCGCTGGGCCACCTGTTTCAGAATCGCGTCGCCGAAGTGATGACCGAAGGTATCGTTGACTTCCTTGAACCGATCGAGATCCATCAACAGGAGCGCGACTGTCGACGACTTCCCGCGCGCGACGTCGATCGACCGCTCCAGACGCTCGTACAGCAGCACGCGATTCGGAAGGTCGGTCAGCACGTCGTGCGTGGCCTGATGCCGGAGAGCGAACACCTGTCTCTTGATCTCGGTGACGTCCCGCACGAACGCGACCCAGTGTGTCAGTTCGCCTGAGTCTTCGACCGGGATGAGCTGCAGGTCCAGCTCGAACTCCGTCCCGTCCTTCCTTTTCGCCGTCGCCTCGGCGTCGAACGCCTCGCCGTCGAATACGTGATCGAGCAGATCCCTCACGATCTCCTGATGTCGCTCCACGATCCCGAAGACGATCATCGGCTGCCCGATGATTTCTTCCCGCGTCAGCCCGTACATCGAGCAGAAACTCTCGTTGACGAACGCAACACGAGGGCCGATCGCTTCGACCGCCGGCGTAAGGATGGCGATGCCCTGGCCGAAAACGCGCACCGCGCTTCCGAGGAGCTGGAGCTGATCGCTCAGAACGCGCTGCTCGAAGAGTTTGCGCGGAAGCGACTCCGGCGGAAGATCCTCGGACCACGACTCCAACGTCAGGTCGTCGCCCGATTCCTGTTCGGACATGGAAGAGGCCTCATCATACAGGCAATAGGCCGATCGTCGGCGCGCTACCAGATCAGCACGTAGCTTTCTACGAACGTCGCCAGCACGAAGCCGGCGATCAGCGCGATGTAAGCGAATCGCAGGAATCGATATTTTTTCTGGTGCAGATACTTGCCGAGGCTGTAGATGTCGCGCGCGGCGGCCTCGTAGAGGAGCTCGTCGCTGGATACGATTTGCTCGACCGCGTGCATGAACTCGTCTTCGCTCATCGACGCGAAGTGGCCGAAGAAGAGAAGATTTCGTGATCCACGCTTCTTCGAGAACGTTGGCAGCACGGCGATGATCGCCAGCACGAGAGCGATCAGACAGGCGGCGGCGAGCGTGAGGAGTGCCGGCCGAAGTCGTGGCTCATTGGCCCGGCTGAGCGCGATGGTGGCCACGATCGACGAGACCGTGATCAGAATGCTCGCCTTCGTGTCCGCCATGACACTGAGCTGGACGTGATGCTGCTGGATCGTGCGCAGCAG
>DASYUK010000427.1:0-9593 GCA_036001325.1 Thermoanaerobaculia bacterium | reverse complement strand
GAGATCAGTGACCTTCGCATAGCGGAACGTGAAGGGATCGCGCTCGTTGTCGTCGTCCGACTTGTCCTTCGAGTACGTGTAGTAGACCTGGAATTGAACGTGTTGCGAGGGACGCTTCGTCAAGCCGAGAGTGACGCCGTGGTACAGGCTGCGAGCGCTCGACTCGACTGTGGTCAGCGTGTTGATGCCGTTGAAGCCGCCAGGCGCGAGGCCGGTGCTCCACGGCGATCCGAGGAGCGGATCGTTCCGGTTGACGAAACGGGTGATGTGCTCACCCTTCGCGTAGTTATATTTCACGAGGACCGCGTAGTTCGGAATGATCTCCTGCTCCCACGACACGCTCGCCGATTTCGTTCGTGGATTCTTGAAGTGTCGATCGAAGACAAACACATCGGGCAGGAACGGTGCACCAATCTGCGATTGAGGAATGAGGTTGGGATACGCAGGAACCGGTCCGAGTATGCCGGTGAGCGCGCTGTTGCGGAACAACGTCTGTCCTCGGCTGCCGTTGGTCGATCGCGATGAGGCCAGCGTCAGTCCCGGCACACGACCGTAGAAGATGCCCGCATTGGCGCGGAAGACTTTGCGTCCGTCGCCGCCCGGGCTGTAGGTCATGCCGATACGCGGCTGCCACATGCCGTGATCGGAAGGAATCTTGCCGTTCGAGGGAAACTCCTGTCCTTTGGAGGTCTTGCCGATGAACGGCGCGTAGAAGACCTGATCGGGCGGGGTGATCGGATCGGGCTCGATCTCCGCCTCCCACCGCAGTCCGTATTGAAGATTGAAGTTCGGCGAGACCTGCCAGGCGTCCTGAATGAACACTGCCGGCTCTGTCTGCGGAATGCTCTGCGTTCCCGCTTGCTCGACGCTGATGTTGCCTACGCCGGCCTGCTGCAGGTAGAGCAGCACGGGCCCGGAGACTGTCGCCGTGCCCGCGCACTTTCCGGTCTCCGACGAGGTGCCGTCGGAGCACGTGACGTAGTTCGGGTTGCGCAGATAGTTGAGGAAGCCGTCGGTGGAGTCGAAGATGTAGCGGCCGTTGGCGAAGCCGATGAACGTCTGCACCGATTCGACGCGGTTATATTCGCCGCCGAGTTTGAACGAGTGGGCGCCTCGTATGAACGAGACGTTGTCGAGAACCTGCTGACGCGTGTCGTAGTACTTCACCGGAATGAAGAACGGCTCACCGAAACGGTAGCCTTTGGCGAAATCAAATGCCGTATCGGGCAGCGGCCGATTCTGCCCGGTGATGTTCGGGCCGTTGTAGGGCCGCGGCCTGTTCTCCTTCGCCCACTGGAAGCGTAACTCATTGAGCAGATTGCTGGTGAATGTCGAGATGAGCGCGCCAGTGATCGCGTTCGAGTCGTCTTTCTCGAGCGCGTTGGCGCTGCGGCCCCATGAATCGACGTCAAACGTTCCGTTCTTCTGCTCCGACCATGTGTAGTTGTAGCGCAGTGTGGCGACGCTCTTGGCGCTCGCGTTCCAATCGACCTTCGCGAGTAGCACGCGTGCGTCATTGGTTCGCTCGATCGGCAGGTTCTCGCCGGGACTGCCGAGAGCCGCGAATGCAGCCACGACGCGCGGCTCGATGCGGTTCGGATCCTGCTGCTTCGTCTGCTTCGCCTTTTGGAAGTCGGCCGCGGCGAAGTAGAAGAGCCGGTCGGGCACGAATGGTCCACCCAGCGTGAAACCGGTCTGGTACTGGTGCGCGGGGAACTTCGGCGCCTCCGTGCCGTCCGGTTTCTTCGGATTCGAGCTGAGGCTGTCGTTCTTGAAGACGAAGTGCGCGGTCCCTTTCAGATCGTTGGTCCCCGACTTCGTGATGACGTTGACGAATCCGGATGTCGACCGGCCGAACTCCGCGTTCGCGCCGTCGGCGATCACCACCATCTCCTTGACGGCGTCGAGATTGAAGGTGAAGGCGGGACGCTGTCCGCCGCGCTGCTCGCCGAAGAACGGATTGTTGAAGTCTGCTCCGTCGACGGAGATGTTGTTCGTGATTCCCTTCTGGCCGTTGATCGACAGCTCGTCGCCGTCGGGACCCTGCACGATGGTGACGCCGGGCGTGAGCTTCGTGTAGTCGAGGAAGTTGCGGCCGTTGTTCGGAAGGCCTTCGACCGATTTCTGATCGATGCGCGTCGATCCTTCCGTGCGCGCCGTCTCGATCAGCGGCGCCTCGGCGGTGACGACGATCTGCTCCGACATCGCCGCCTGTTTCAGCGTCATGTTCGCGGTGAGCGTCTGGCCGACGGCCAGATCGAGGCCGCGGACCACCGATGTGGAGAACCCTTCCAGCGTTGCGGTCACCTCGTATTTGCCGAGAGGCAACAGCAGTCCGCGGAATCGTCCTCCGGAATCGGTGATCACCGTCTGCGAATAGTTGGTCTCCGTGTTGTGCAACGTCACGGTGACGCCGGGAAGCGCGGCGCCGGTGGCGTCGGTGATGACGCCTTCGATGACGCCGGTGGTTGCCTGGGACTGCGCGAGAAGGGTGGCCGGGAGAAGAAGGAGGAGGAGCACGAGGGTCGAGCGACGCATGACGTCTCCTTTCGGGGGCTGGATGAAGCAGTTTTGGACGATGGCCCGGAGGATATGCCGGTGACGGAGGTGCGTCAACTCGCAGCAAACATCTGCGCCGTGCTGTGGCGGCGCAAGCCTGAACTCCCCATATTGAATCCATCCTGAAAATTAAGGGGGAGAAGAGCATGAAAAAGCTCTCCGTAGGACTCTGTCTATTCGCGACGACGCTCTTTGCGGCCGGCGGCCGCGATGATGCCGTCCGCGAGCGTATGTCGCTCAGAAGTCGCGCGATGGCGGAGATCGCGCCGACCGCAATCTCGCAGTCGAAAGCAACCACATGGATCTTCATCCCCGCCGCGGCGAGCTCCGCGGGCGGTTTCGGAACGTTCTATCGATCCGATGTGATGATCGCGAATTACCGCAGCGTTCCCCAGGTTGTCCGCGCGCGATGGATACCGGCCGGCGGGGACGGCTTCTCGACATCGACCGTCAAGGTGACCGTTCCGGCAAACAGCGCGGTCTCTTATTCCGATTTCGTCTCCTCGGTCCTCCACCAATCGGGCCTCGGCACCATCGAGCTGGTCGCGCGCGATGCGAGCGACACGATCGATCTCGACGCCAAAATCGACGCCTTCTCGCGCATCTGGACGCCGCAACCGAATTCGACGGCAGGAAGTGTGTCGCAGGATTTCGCCGGCCTCTACATCTTTCAGATCGAGGGGACCGATCCGGCGCATGCCATCGGCTTGCGTCAGGACGACAAATTTCGCACGAACGTCGGGATCGTCAATCTCGACTTCTTCGACGCGCACACATGGCGGATCGATGTGATTGGAACCCGCGGCACCACGAGCATGAACATCACCGTGCCGTCGTTCTCGATGATCCAGACGAACATCCCCGGCGGGAACTGGGGCGACGTGGCGATTACATTCACACCCGACAGCGCGATGTCATTCGAGAACTGGATGGCTTACGCGGCGTCGAGCGACAGCGGCACGAATGATGGTTGGGTCTCGATCGCCACTCAGATCGGAAAGTGATCACGCGGGGCGGCAGACGAAGAAGAACTTCACGCCTGCCGCCTCGAGCGTCTCGGCCTCGTCGAACGGATCGAAGTCGATGACTTCGACCGGCGCGAGCGCGGCTTCGCCGAGCGATTCGATGATCTCGCGCTCGCTGTAGGCGCGCTGCTCGTGCGTCTCGCGGATCGCGACGCGATGCCCCGACTCGGTCGACCAGCCGGTGACGAGCGCGCGGCCGATGCCGTCGCGGGGGCGAAACGAGGTCGCGATCTCAAGGTGATATCTGTCGCCGCTCGCGATGTACGGCTCCTTGATCCCCCAGATCTCCGGGTAGATGTCAGGATGATTCATGTCGAAGAAGAAGAGAGAGTCGTGCGACATCACTTTGCGGACGGCGCGGAACGCAGCGATGAGATCGGCGCGGCTCTTTAGATGATTGAGGCTATCGTAAAGGCAGGTGATTCGCGCGAACGTTCCGCGCAGCGGCAGTGCGCGAATGTCGCCGGCCACGAGTCTGCGCGCGCGCTCGCGCGCCACGCCGAGCATCGTGAGAGAGGCATCGACGCCGACGGACAACCATCCTTTTGACGCGAAAAACTGCATCGTCAACGCTGTCCCGCAGGCGACGTCGAGGTGCGTATTCACGTGCGCGGGATATCGGCGCATCAGCTCATTGAGGACGCGCCGCGCCGAGCGGAAGAAGCGTTCGCCGAGAGCTTTGTCGTAAGCGTACGCGAAGGCGCCGTACGCCGATTCAGCGTTCAAATTCTTCGTCCCAGCGATAGAACCCTTCCCCGGTCTTCTTTCCCAACTTCCCCTTCGCCACCATGTCGCGGAGAAGCTGCGGCGGTTCGAATCGCGGACCGAGCATCGAGGCGAGGTATTCGGCGATGCCGAGGCGGACGTCGAGACCGACGAGATCGGTGAGACGCAGCGGTCCCATCGGGTGGTTGTAGCCGAGCTCCATCGCTCGATCGATGTCGGCTGCCGTAGCGATGCCTTCTTCGAGCATGCGGATCGCTTCGAGGCCGATCACGATGCCGAGGCGCGAGGTGGCGAAGCCGGGGCTATCGCGCACGACGATCGGCTGCTTGCCCATCTTCTCCGCGACGGCGCGGACGTCGTCGACCGTTGCGTCGGAAGTGCGCTCCCCGCGCACGATCTCGATCAGCTTCATCACGTGTGGCGGATTGAAGAAGTGCAGGCCGACGAATCGATCGCGGCGTTCGACGCTGCTCGCCAGTTTCGAGATGGAGATCGATGAGGTGTTCGAGGCCAGGATCGTCTCTTCACCGCAGAAGAGATCGGCCTGCCCGAAGAGATCCTTCTTGAGATCGAGATTCTCCGGAACTGCTTCGATGATCAGATCGGCCGTGCGCACCGCTGGCTCGAGGTCGGAGGCGATCTGGACGCGCGCCATCGTCTCAGCGATCGCCTGTTCCGAGACCTTGCCCTTCTCCACGCCTTTCTTGAGCGTCGATTCGACCGAGCCCCGCGCGGCGTCGAGCGCGGCGGTGTCGACGTCGAAAATCACGGTGTCAAATCCGGCCAAAGCTGATAGATAGGCGATGCCACGCCCCATTGTTCCGGTGCCGATGACCGAAATCTGCCGGATCATGGGCGCGCAGTCTATCAGTTGAAAGGAGGATAGCCGTGGGACTGATCAAAGAGTTCAAGGAATTCGCGCTTAAGGGGAACGTCATCGATCTCGCTGTCGCCGTGGTCATCGCCGCGGCGTTCGGGAAGGTGATTACTTCGATGGTGGACAACCTGCTCATGCCGCCGCTGGGACTGCTCCTCGGCAAGCGCGATCTGTCCGATTACTTCGTGACGCTGACCGGGGAGCACTACGACACGCTCGCTCAGGCAAAGACGGCTGGCGCGGCGACGTTGAACTACGGTCTGTTCATCAACGCTGTCGTGTACTTCCTGATCGTGGCGCTGGCGATTTTCCTCGTGATCCGGCAGTTGAACCGGATGACGCGAAAACCGGCCGAGGAGACGACGCCGAGCATGCGCGACTGCCCGCAGTGCCTGTCGCCGATTCCGCGCGAGGCGAAGCGGTGTAAGTTCTGCACGCAGGCGGTCTAGACGTTACGAACGAAAGGAGAGACCGATGTCCACACGACGCGAATTTCTCGCAACAGCCGTAGCCGTTGCCGCCACAGCCACGTCAGTTCGCGCAGCGACGAAGCCGATGACGAAATCGAAGAAGCAGTCGATCCAGTTCATCGCCAGTGCTGCCGCACCCAAAGCGATCGGACCGTACTCGCAAGCTGTCCGCGCGGGAAACACGCTTTACGCTTCAGGACAGATTCCGCTCGATCCGGCCACAGGAAATCTTGTGGAAGGCGACTTCACCGCGCAGGCGCGGCGAGTGCTCGAAAATCTGAAAGCAGTTCTGCACGAAGCAGGCGCTGACTTCCGCGACGTCGTCAAAGCCACCGTTTACCTTCCCGATCTCGGCAACTTTCAGACGCTGAACACGATTTACGGAGAGTACTTCGGCGATCACAAGCCGGCGCGATCGACGGTTGGTGTGGCGGCGCTCCCTCGCGGCGCGATGGTGGAGATCGACCTCGTCGCGGTGATGTGACGGCGCACCGCTGTCAGTTTTGCGCGCAGGCGGTGTAGTGGAGGACAGGCGCCTCGCCTGTCCGGACAGCCGAGGCGGCTGTCCTCCACGCTACACGCTTCTCATCGCCAGCTTCAGAATCTCGCGGTGCGTGAAGTAGTTCACCGCCGGATCGTCGAGATGGAAGCTGTACGTGAACTTCTCGTCGTTGTCAGCGATGAACGTGAACTTGAAGTATCGATCGCCGGTGCCTTCCCCGAACTCTTTCACCGTTGCCGAATAGCCGTCGTCCGGTTCTACCTTCAGCACGCGATACAACCGATGCGCGCTGATCGGCAGATCCTCGGGTGGATAGTGGATGAACTGGATCGCGTAAATCTGCTTCGGATCGATCTCGCGCTGCGGAAACTCCTGCGTTCCATCGGCCGCGGCGCCGGTGAACCAGGTCTCCTCCTCCTTGAACAGAACGAGGTTCGCCGAATTTTCGGTCATGGGCGAGATGCCGCGATCGAGATGAATGTGCTGCTCGGGATCCGTCGCCTCGCGGAGCTGCGACAAGAGGTCGATGAGGTACTGGATGCCCTCGCGCGTTCCGGTCAGCGCGATCTCGTCGTCCTCGTCAGAGATCCAGAGGTCCAGCCACGCGTTCTTCGGAACCTTCACCCGCGACTCGATCGTGTCGAACGAGATCGGTGCGAAGCCGAGTCGATTCGCCGCCGCATTGAGGAACTCGTTGCAGTGCGGATCGTCGATCAGGTTCTGCCGCGCGTAGTCGATCGCCGCCTCATACGCGCGCTTGCGGCCGAAGTCGTGACTCAGATCGAACGGACGGATGATCTGATCGAGAAGCTGCGCGTATCTTTCGGCCGGCCGTGACATGTGCGGGTTAAACCCCCGACGAATTTACCATCATTCCCAGGCATCGTCACTGAGAGTCGGCGCGCGCCGGAACTATTGTTCTGACAATCTTTTCCGTCGATCTGATCAATGTGATTTCCGACGCCGTCCCGACGTGCTCCTCAGTGAGGATGCGATGCAGATCGTCGACGCTCGAAACCGGGCGATCGCCGTACGCGACGATGACGTCGCCATCGCGCAGACCGGCCGCTTCCGCGGGACTTCCCTTCTCTAGCGATGCGATCAGGACTCCGCTCTCGACAGGAAGGTTGTAAAAGCGCACGACGCGGCGATGAACCCGGACGGTCTGTCCGGCGACGCCGATGTAACTACGCGTGATGCGGCCGTCGCGGATGAGGCGCGCGGCGACGAACTTCGCGGTATTGATTCCGATGGCGAAACAGATGCCCTGCGCGGGAAGAATGACCGCGGTATTCACGCCGATCACTTCGCCGTGCGAATTGACCAGCGGGCCGCCTGAGTTGCCGGGGTTCAGCGCCGCGTCCGTCTGAATGACGTTGTCAATGAGCCGTCCGCTCTGCGCGCGCATCGTGCGGCCGAGAGCGCTGACGACGCCCGCGGTCACCGTGGTCTGAAACCCATAGGGATTGCCGACGGCGACAACGAGCTGTCCGGGACGGATCGCATCCGAGTCGCCAAGCCGCGCCGGAATCTGATTCGGCGCTGAGATGCGCAGCACCGCGAGATCGGTGTGCGGATCGTTGCCGACCGTGCTCGCGGCGTAACGCGCTCCGTCGATCAGCGCAACGTCGATCGACGACGAGCCGGTGACGACGTGGCTGTTCGTGAGGATGAATCCGTCGGGTGTGAAGAAGAAGCCCGACCCCCCACCCCGCGCCTCGCCGCGCCTCCCCTGCTGGCGCACTTCGATGTTGACGACCGACGGTGTGATGCGCGCCGCCGCGGTCGTCACGGCCTGCGAGTAGGCGTCGAGCAGTTCGTCATCGGTGAGGGCGGGCGGTTGGGGATCGGGAGTGGCGGAATGTTCGAGTCTCATCCACTCATGAAAACACGAGCGTATTCCGCGAGACCTAGCCGGAAGTTCTGTCCCTCGTCTTCCAGTCCTTGTCCATGTCGGCCAGGAAGCTGACCAGATCGTTGGCGTGCTCCTCTTCGACGCCGAGGATCGACTCCATCATCCGCCGCGTAGTGATGTCGTCCTCGCCGAGGTAGCGGATCATCTCGGTGTAGGAATCGATGGCGATTCGCTCGGCGATGAGATCCTCTTTGATCATGTCGACGAGCGTCTGTCCCTCGACGTACTCCGAGTGCGAGCGCATCAGCATCCCTTCCGGATTGAAATTCGGCGAGCCGCCGAGCTGAATGATGCGCGCCGCGATCTGATCGGCGTGACCCTGCTCTTCGTTGGCGTGCTGCAGAAACTCCGCGGCGATGGGATCGGCGTGGATCCCCTGAGCCATGAAGTAATGGCGCTTGTAGCGCAAGACACAGACGATCTCGGTCGCCAGCGCCTCGTTGAGGAGCTTGATGACGGTGTCGCGATTCGCGCGATACAAGTCCGTGACCGCGCCTTCCTGGATGTGCTGGCGCGCGCGGCGGCGGAGCTCCTTGACGTCGGTGAGAAATGGCTTGTCGGGAGCTGGCTTTTCTTTCATGGGGTGCTCCTTGTATCACGCTCCGCGCCAAAGCGAGTACGTGCGGCGTCATACGTTCGGCCACGCCACGTCACCTCGCCGCGAACGCCGGTGATCCACGCCGACCGGATCGTAATCCAGATCCAGACGAGCGCCAGCAGTGGATGAAGAAGCAGCGCGCTCCAGAGCGGATAACGCATGGCCGCGAAGAAGATCAGCCGGATGGCGATGATCAGCGCGACGACCGGAACGATCGGCAGCATGAATGGCAGGAGATGAGCGACGAAGAGGATCACCACGAACATCGCCGAGATGAGATAGCTGCGGCCGATCGCCGTGAAGGCGTTCTTCGTGAAGCCGCGCACGATCTCGTCGAGACCGTGATACATGCGTACAGAGACGAGATGGTCCGCGCGAATGACGCCGGTTCGATGTCCATTGCGCCGGACATGTTGAGCGAGCCCAACGTCATCGACGACCGCATCGCGGAGCGCCTCATGCCCTCCCACCGCATCGTATTCCGCGCGCCGGATCAGATTTCCGGTGCCGCCGCCGAGGCCGAGGAATGGGAGAGGAAAGCGCTCGCCGAGCCATAGCGGAAACATGAACGGCGTCAGCGGAACGGCGGGCATCACCGCGTTCTCCCACAGACCGCGCATTTCGAAATGCGGATAGAGAAACAGCATCGCCAGTCCGCTCGCTTCGATCTGTTCGACGGCAGTGGGTAACGTCCTCGGCGCGTAATGCACATCAGCGTCGACGAACAGGAGCATCTCACCACGCGCGCGCCCACTCCCCTGATGCAATGCCCACGGCTTTCCGAGCCAACCGGCCGGCGGCTCTTCGCCATGAACGACGATCAGGCGCGCATCTTCGGCGGCGATCCTCCCGAGGATCGCTCCGGTGGAGTCGGTCGAGCGATCGTCGACGACGACCACTTCGAATGCCGAGTAGTCCTGC
>DASYUK010000426.1:0-4063 GCA_036001325.1 Thermoanaerobaculia bacterium | reverse complement strand
TAGAGCTTCTGCGGATGGCCCATCTCGAAGTCGGCGCAGAACTCCGGCCAGATCATCTCCGCCTCGCCGGCCACGATGCTGTCGGCCAGCGACTCGTACTGCTCGGGAACGAGCGACGCGTAGCTGCCGCCGGCGACGACGTAGAATCCGCGCGAGCGGTAATACGCGAGCAGCTCGCGCTGACGCGGGAACTGTACGCCCATGCCGCAGACGCCGATCAGATCGGCCTGGGGGTCGAGCGGGATCGACTCGATGTTCTCGTCGACGATCTCGATCTCCCACGACTTCGGGGTGAGCGCGGCGAGCGTCGCCAGACCGAGCGGTGGATTGACGGCGCGTTTTCCGGGCAGAACGTTGTCGAGGGCCCATTGGAAAGTCCAGAAACTCTCCGGGGCCCGGGGATTGATCAGCAGCAGTCGCATGGGAGTGGGACATTCTACGCCCATGCCAGGTCATTAGTCGTTAGTCATTCGTCCTTGGTCGTTAGTTGGGCGTCCTTCTAACGACCAAGGACCAAGGACCAAGGACTCACTTCCTCCCAATCGTCCTCGCCAGATACGCCCGAATCCGCTCATGGATCGCCGGTGAAGACCAGAGCGCAACGACCTGATCGGTGCTGACGTCGCGGAGATACGGCTCACGGAGCTGGCGTTTTGTCAGCGCGAACGTCGCGGGCGGGATGTCGGCGAGCTGTGCAGCGACCGCTTTCGCGCGCGGCAGCAACTGATCCGAGGCGACGACTTCGTCGATGATGCCCATGACTCGAGCGGGCTCCGGCTCGATTATCTTGGCCATGTAAATCATCGATTGCAGATGCTGTCTCGGGATCGCGTACCGCGCGATCTCCAACGCCAGCGGCGGGAACGGCACGCCGACCAGCGCCTCCGGGATTCCGATGCGCCCGGAGCTCATCAGCCGATAGTCGCAGGCGAACGCCATGAGCGCGCCACCGGCGATCGCGTGGCCGTTGACTGCCGCCACGATCGGCTTCGGGAAGAGGAAGATCGCACGCAGGACGGCGTCGAGCGACTCGACGAAACGCTCGACGTAATCGCCTCCGGCGTTGATGAGCCGCGGAAGATCGACACCGGCCGAGAAAATCGAGCCGGTCCCCGTGAGAATGACCGCCCGCGCCGCGGCGTTCTCTGCAACAGTTTCCAGCTCGTTCCGTAGACTCTCACAGAGCTCGAGATCCATCGCACTGGCCTTGCCGTGGGCCAGTCGAAGCGTCAGGATGTCGTGACCAAAGTCGCGCTCGAGCATCGTAAGGATCATAGTCTCGATGAATCAACTGAAGCGCTCCCGGAAGAAAATCTTCATCACGATCGGCATCGCCGTCGTGGTTCTGATCACTCTCGCCTCGATGGTGGCGTCGCGCAAGCGCGACAAGCCGATCCTCGTCACCACCGACAAGGCATTTCGCAAAAATGTCACGCAGCTCGTCACGGCGACGGGAAAGATCCAGCCGGAAGTCGAGGTTCCGATCGCGCCGGAAGTGTCGGGCGAGATCATCGCCATTCCCGTGAAGGAAGGACAGATCGTCAAGAAGGGCGATCTCCTGCTGAAGATCAAACCCGACACGTATCAAGCTCAGGTCGAGGCGCAGGTGGCGGCGCTTTCCGCGGCGCGCTCGGCGATCGTGCAGCATCGCGCGGAGCTGGCGAAAGCGGACATCGATTACAAGCGCGCACTCAATCTCTTCAACCAGCATCTGCTCTCCGAAGCGGACCGGAACGCGGCGCAGACGAATTACGACATCGCCAGGGCAGCGCTGCAGTCGTCGATGTTCGAGGCGCAGCGGGCCGAGGGGGCGCTGAAGCAGATTCGTGAAGCGCTGGGGAAGACGACGATTTACGCACCCGCGGACGGCACCGTCAGCACACTGCCCGCACGCGTCGGTCAGCGCGTCGTCGGCACGAGCCAGTTCGCCGGCACGGAAGTGATGCGCATCGCCAACCTCAACGCCATGGAAGCGGTCGTGAACGTGAACGAGAACGATGTCGTGAACGTGAAGCCGGGCGACAGCGCGCGGATCAACGTCGACGCCTATCCCGATAAAAACATTCGCGGCGTCGTCCGCGAGATCGCCTCGACAGCGAAGACGAATAACGCCGGCACCCAGGAAGAGGTCACGAACTTCGAGGTCAAGATCTCGATTCCCGATCAGGGTGTCGTGCTTCGACCGGGCATGAGCGCGACCGCCGACATCGAGACGGCGACCGTACCGAACGCGGTCGTCGTGCCGATTCAGAGCGTGACCGTGCGGACCGCGGACAGCAAGCTCTCGCCCGAGGAGCGCGAGAAGCAGACCTCGGCGGAGAAGGCGCGCGAGGCGAGCGACAACCGCGCCGACATCACCAACACCGCGATCGAGAAGCGAAAGCAACGCGAGCTGCGCGAGACGATGCTGCGTGTCGTCTTCGTGAAGGTCGGCGAGAAAGTGAAGATGCAGAAAGTGCAAACCGGGATCGCCGACAACACCTACATCGAGATCAAGAGCGGCATCAAGCCGGGCGACGAGGTCGTCTCGGGATCGTATACGGCCATTTCGCGCAAATTGAAGGATGGTGCCAAGGTGCAGATCGAAAAGGCCGGCGCCAAGAGCTAGGCAGTTCCCTCTCCCTCCGGGAGAGGGTGGCGCGCAGCGCCGGGTGAGGGGCGCCCCTCATCCGCCGCTTCGCGGCACCTTCTCCCGATGGGAGAAGGCTGAGAACCCATGCTCAACGAAATCGGCGAGTCATTCCGCATCGCCTTCACCGTCATCCGCGCGCACAAGATGCGCTCGGTCCTCACGGCGCTCGGCGTGATCATCGGCATCATCGCCGTCACCCTGATGGGCTCGGCCATCGCCGGCATCGAGATCGGATTCGAGCGGAGCATGTCGGTCGTCGGCGACGATCTTCTCTACGTCGAGAAGTGGCCGTGGCACCACGT
Source organism: Thermoanaerobaculia bacterium (assembly GCA_036001325.1). Classification (GTDB taxonomy): domain Bacteria; phylum Acidobacteriota; class Thermoanaerobaculia; order Gp7-AA8; family Gp7-AA8; genus DASVHS01. Next base: position 1,129 of record DASYUK010000426.1, on the reverse strand, counting down.
CGACGACTGGTGGAATTACCGCAATCGCCGGCGCATGGAAGTGCACTACGCGGACGATCTGAAACGAGTCATCGCCGCCACGCCGAGCTCGCAGCTCATCACCGCGGTACCGACGATGAACACCGTTCGCACTGTCAAGTACGGCGACAACGAGGTGCGGGGAGTCTTCACACAAGGAACGAACGAGGAGTTCCTCGTCACGTCGACCGGCTCCTTCAAAGAAGGCCGCTTCTTCACCGACACCGAGTCGCGCGGCGGGCACAACGTCGTCATCCTCGGATACGACGTGGCCGAGGCGTTGTTTCCGACGAGCTCCGCGCTCGACAAGATCGTGAGCCTCGACGGCAATCCGTATCGCGTCATCGGCGTCTGGTCGAAGATGGGGACGTTTCTCGGCCTCTTCAGCTTCGATACGTATGCGGTCGTGCCTCTGCCTTCGTTCATGAAGAACTTCAGCTCGCGGCTCGATACGCAGATTCGCGTCAAGGTGAAGGATAAGAATCGGATGGAGGCCGCGAAAGATGAAGTGCGCGGCGACATGCGCCGCGTGCGCGGACTGCAGCCGGAGCAGAAGGACGATTTCGAGATCAACGAGCAGCAAGCGCTGCGCAGCGCGATCGGTCCGGTCAAGGCCGGCATCGCCGCCGCCGGATTGTTCGTCACCGGTCTGGCGCTCTTCGTCGGCGCGATCGGCATCATGAACATCACTTACGTGAGCGTGAAAGAGCGCACGCGCGAGATCGGCACGCGCAAAGCGGTCGGCGCGCGACGGCGAACGATCCTGCTGCAATTCCTCGTCGAGGCCGTGTCGATCTGCCTCATCGGCGGTGCGGTGGGGCTGACGTTGTCGTGGCTGATGTGCACGGCCGTGGCGGCGGCGTTCCCGTCGTTTCCGATGCGTTTCTCGCTCAGCCTCGTGATCATCGGACTCATCGTGTCGACGATCACGGGGATCTTCTCGGGATTTGCGCCGGCGCTGTCGGCGTCGCGTTTGGATCCGATCGAGGCGCTGAGGTACGAGTAATGGCCTTCACTGAAATCATCCGCATGGCTCTCGGCGCCCTGAAAACGAACAGGTTGCGCTCCGCGCTGACCATGCTCGGCGTGACGATCGGCGTTTTCTCCGTGA
>DASYUK010000425.1:0-16588 GCA_036001325.1 Thermoanaerobaculia bacterium | reverse complement strand
AGACCGAGGAGCAGGAGATTCTCACGCGGCTGAGCGAGCGCGTCGACAAAGCGGTGCAGTTGATTCAGGAGCTGCGGCGCGAGCGCGACGAGCTCAAGGCGGAGCGCGACGAGATCCGGGCCCGAATTCAGGCGATGCTGTCGAGTTTGGAAGCGCTCGGCGAGTAGTGTAGTGCGTCCGAAATAGGTGGTCTTTCGTTGCGTGCGCCGCGATGCCAGATGTGAGCCGGCGCGACGCAGGCGATGTGAGGACATCGTCGAGGAGCGCCGGCGAAACAGATGGCGTCGCGCCGCCCGCAACCCTTCGGGCTGGTGGAGATTGCGGGGCGATCTCTTCGTTGCTCTTCGTCGACGATGCCACCGCATCGCCTCCTCCTCGCGCCTTGATCTCGCCGCGCAAGCTCCACCAGCGAAAAGCCACGTATTTCGGACGCACCACACTAGTGGAATTGATTTCGATAACATTCCGACTTCTTTACCCGGCCTCTGCAACATAGACGCCGGGCTTCAAACCCATGGAGAACGCAATGGCGACTGTAACTGAGTACACGACCGAACCGCGAAAGCTGAGCGAGTTTCGCAACGAGGCGCTCACCGACTTCAGCAAACCGGAAAACAAGTCTGCGATGGAAGCAGCGCTCGCGAAGGTGAAAAACGAGCTCGGACGCGAATATCCACTCGTCATCGGCGGCCAGCGCATCACCGGCCTGAAGACATTCGACTCGATCAATCCGTCACACAAGGGACAGATCCTCGGCAAGTTTCAGAAAGGAACGCGCGCGCACGTCGAGCAGGCGATCGACGCCGCCTGGAACGCGTTCGAGAGCTGGAAGCGACAACCGGTCGACGTTCGCGCCGGACTGCTGCTCAAAGCCGCGGAGCTGATGCGCAAACGTAAGCACGAGTTCTCCGCGACGATGATTTACGAAGTCGGGAAGACATGGCCGGAAGCGGACGCGGACACGGCCGAGGCGATCGATTTTCTCGAGTTCTACGCACGCGAAGCGTACCGTTGGGCGAGCCAGCATCCGATCACCAAAATCGAGTCTGAGAACAACGATCTCGTCTACATCCCCCTCGGTGTCGGCGCGGTGATCCCGCCGTGGAACTTCCCGCTGGCCATCATGGCCGGCATGACCACGGCCGCTGTAGTCACGGGCAATACCGTGATCCTGAAGCCATCATCGGACGCGCCGTGGATCGCGTACCGATTCTTCGCTCTGCTCGAAGAGGCGGGGATGCCGGCGGGCGTCGTCAACTTCCTGAGTGGATCGGGAGGTGAAGTCGGCGATCCAATGATTCAGCATCCGCGCATCCGTTTCATCGCGTTCACCGGCTCGAAGGAAGTCGGGCTGCACATCAACGAAGAAGCAGCCAAGACTCCGAAAGGGCAGATCTGGATCAAGCGCGTGATCGCCGAGATGGGAGGAAAGGATGCGATCATCGTCGATCGCGAGACCGGAAACCTCGACGAGGCCGCATCCGCTGTCGTCGCCTCGGCCTTCGGTTTTCAGGGGCAGAAGTGCTCGGCGTGCTCGCGTCTGATCGTCGATGAGGCGATCTACGACAAGCTCGTTCCGCTCGTCATCGAAAAGACGAAGAAGCTGAAGTTGGGCGCATCGGAAGCTGCCGACTCGCAGCTCGGGCCAGTCGTCAACGAGTCGGCGATGAAGAAGATCAAAGAGTACATCGACCGCGGATCGAAGGAAGGTCAGATTCTCGCCGGCGGGAAAGTCGACGCCAGGGATGGCTTCTTCATCGAGCCGACGATCATCGGCCCCGTCGCTCCGAATGCGACGATCGCGCAGGACGAGATCTTCGGACCTGTTCTCGCGGTGATCAAGGCGAAGGATTTCGATGATGCGCTGCGGATCGCCAACGACACGCCGTATGGACTCACGGGCGCGGTCTTCACCGACAACGAGCAGAAGATCCGGCGCGCGAACGAGGAGTTCTTCGTCGGCAATCTCTATATCAATCGGAAATGCACGGGCGCGCTCGTCGGCGTGCATCCGTTCGGCGGCTTCAACATGTCGGGCACCGATTCGAAGGCTGGCGGCCGCGACTACCTCGGTCTCTTTTTGCAGGCGAAAGCGATCTCGCGAAAAGTGGGACCGCAGTCGCGGACTGTGCGCGACGCGAACTCGTAGGTGGAGCGGCGTGCTTCAGCACGCCGTCGGCGCACTGAAGTGCGCCGCTCCACTTTATGAAGTCAATTTGAAATTCACGGTGAGGTTGAAAATCACATCCACGGGCTGACCATTCAACGTTCCCGGTCGGAAGTGCCACTGACGGACGGCACGCTCGGCTTCTTCCGACAATCCCATCGGCAGACCTTTGACCACACGCACCTGATCGACGTGACCACTCTTGTCGATGATGGCCTCGACAATCACGATACCGCTGACACGAGCAGTGCGCGCGGTCTCCGTGTATTTCGGCTCGACGCGATTGGTCACCACAGGCGCTTTCACATCGCCGCCGACACGCAACGGACCTTCCGGCGGAGGCTCGGGCTTCGCGACAGGCGCTTCCTTGCCTTCGCCTTCCGTTCCGGTTCCCGTGCCGCCAACTTTTCCGCCGAGGACGCCACCGAGCTCGCCGCCGATCACGCCGCCGACTGTGCCGCCGATCACGCCACCGACTTCACCTCCGACGACGCCGCCGGCAACACCACCCGGAACTCCTCCGACCGGCGCGGAACTCGGAAGATCTTCCGACGGTTTGATGTCTTCGGTTTTCGCCGTCATCGGAATGTCGACCTTCGGGATTTCCTTCGGGATCTCACGAGGCGGAATCAGCGCATCGTGAGGACTTGGGATCGGCTGCTGAACATGCGGCGTTGGTTTCGGCGTACTCGCACTTGCCGCGGGAGGTGGGGGTGGGGGCGGAGGTGGTGGGGGGGCGGCGCCCTGGGCCACGAAGGCGCGAATCTTGTCTTCCGCATCCACGCGATGCGAAGCCGTCGCGCCGAGGAAAATGATCGAAGCGATGAAGATTCCGTGCAAAATCAGCGAGGTGAGGGACGCCTGCCAGCGACCTCCCTGGTGTTGTTTTTTCGACTCGATGAGGTTGCTCTGGAGATCCATTTCGTGTTCGCCCGAGCATAGTTATCGCAAGTCTGTTGCCAGCTTTTTGCTCTTGTATGTCAATAATTTACGTTGTAATGTGAGCAGTAGAGAAGGGGTCCCGAAGTGGCCACGGATGAGACCGAAAAGAAGTCGACCCTGCGCGAGTACTACGAAGCCCTGCTGATCGCCGTCATCTTCGTCAATTTCGCCCGGATCTTCGTGTTCCAGGCATTCAAGATCCCGACGGGATCGATGGAAGATAACCTCAAGATCGGCGATCACATCATCGTCAACAAGTTCATCTATGGGGCCGACGGCCACAATCCGATGCATGGCTTGCCGATGCGCGAAGTGCGCCGCGGCGACATCATCGTGTTCCGCTACCCGCTTCAGCCCGATACGGATTTCGTGAAGCGTGTGATCGGCATGCCGGGCGATGTGATCGAGATCCGTGACAAGAAGGTATCCGTCAACGGCATACAGCTCAACGAGCCATACGTCATTCACGTCGATCCGCAGACGTATCCGTTGCAGCCGGCGCTTCCCGAGCCTTATCGATCGCGCGATCAGTTCGGACCGTACACCGTTGCGCCCGATTCCTATTTCGCGATGGGCGACAATCGCGATCGCTCGAGCGACTCGCGTTACTGGGGTACGGTTCCGCGGTCGATGATCAAAGGCCGCGCGTTCATCGTGTACTGGTCCTTCCGCGGCGAGCCACCTCCGCCGGGCAGTCCGCCGGCAGAGCGGGTCAAAGAGCTGCTCAGCGTGGTGATCCACTTCTTTGACCACACGCGCTGGCAGCGCACGTTCTTCATCGTCGACAGCAAGTACCACTTCACACCGGAGATCCAGAGCGAGAGTGGCGGCGCGTATGAGTCCGAGTGAAGTGTTGCCAACAACCGATACCCACGGACCGACGACCGAGGACGCAGTTGTCGTCGATCGCAGCGATCATCCGATCTCGCGCCGGCAGATTCCCGAAAACGTCCTGAAGGTCCTCTACCGGCTCCATCGCAGCGGCTACCGCGCCTATCTCTGCGGCGGCAGCGTGCGCGACCTGCTCATGCAGCGCACGCCGAAAGATTTCGACATCGCCACCGACGCTCATCCGAGTGAGATTCGGCGGCTCTTTCGCAACAGCCGCATCATCGGGCGTCGCTTCCGATTGGCGCACGTGATGTTTCAGGACATGATCGTCGAGGTCGCGACATTCCGGCGTGAGCCGGAGCGAGGGACCGAGGAGAACGCGGAGATCCTCGTCACCGACGACAATACGTTCGGCTCGCCGCTGCAGGACGCGCGGCGACGCGACTTCACGATCAACGGCCTCTTTTACAACATCGCCGACTTTTCGGTGATCGATTACGTCGGCGGCCTCGACGACATCCACGAAAGCCGCGTGCGCGTGATCGGCGATCCCGATGTTCGCTTCCGCGAAGATCCCGTCCGCATGATGCGCGCCATCGAGTTCGCCTCACGCCTCCGATTCGACATCGAGCCGGCGACGTACGACGCGATCCTTCGCCATCGCGGCGAGATCCTCAAAGCATCGGCGCCGCGGGTGTCCGAAGAGATTCTGGAGCTGCTGCGGCGCGGCTGGTCGCGCGGCGCATTCCGGCTCATGGTCGACAGCGGATTGCTCGAGCCGCTTCTCCCCGAGGTTTACAGCGCGATTGCGAATGATCGCGCGCCGTACTTCTGGAAGATGCTGGAGGTACTCGACCGCACGGTGCAGTCGGGACGCAAGATCTCCGATCCGGTGCTGCTCTCGGTCCTGCTATTGCCGTGGATCATCGACGAGCTGGAGAAGGAAGGGAAGCGCCGCGACGGCCGCATGCGCATCAGTGACGTGCTCATTTTCGTCCGCGATCTCATCCAGCCGGTGTGCGCGCGCATGGCCCTGCCGGCGGGAACGCGACACCAGATCGAGCTGGCTGTCGAGACGTTGTGGCGACTCCTCGAGCCGCCGACGGATCGCCGCGCGCAATTCCGTTTTGTTTATCGGGAGCCGTTCAACGACGCGCTGGCGTTGCTCGAGCTATACGCGCTCTCATCGGGCAAATACGTCGAGCAGTTCCGGCAGTGGAACGCGTTCGCGCAGCGCGTCAAACGTTCTCAGGAAGAAAACGCGCCGCCGACGCGCAAACGCCGTCGAAGGCGACGATGAGACATGGAGCCTATTTACTTAGATCATCACGCCACAACGCCCTGCGATTCGCGCGTCGTCGAAGCGATGATGCCGTACTTTACGGATATTTTCGGGAATCCGGCGTCGCTGACGCATCAGCATGGCCGTCGCGCGGCAAATGCCCTCGAGGACGCGCGGATCACGATCGCGCGGTTCTTCAAGGCCCAGCCGAACGAGATGTACTTCACCGCCGGCGCGACGGAGTCGAACAATATCGCCCTGAACATCGTCGAGCCGGGGCAACACCTCATCACGAGCGTCATCGAACACAAATCGATGACGGCCCCGGCCGAGCGCCTCAGGCGAAACGGCGCGGAAGTGACGCTTCTCACTCCCGACCGCGAAGGATTCATTCATCCTGATGTCGTACGAGACGCTTTGCGTCCGAACACACGCCTCGTCTCCATCGAGGCAGCGAACGGCGAGATCGGAACGATTCAGCCGATCGCGGAGATCGCCAACCTATGCCGCGAGCGAGGAGTGCTTTTCCACACCGACATGACGCAGGCGGCCGGGAAGATTCCGATCGACTTCGCCGCCGTAGCCGCCGATATGGCCTCACTTTCCGCACACAAAATTTACGGCCCGAAAGGCATCGGCGGGCTCTACGTACGCCGCGGCATCCGCGTGCAGCCGGTGGTCATCGGTGGTGGCCAGGAGAGAGGCCTGCGGTCGGGAACAGTGAACGTGCCTGGAGCGATCGGGTTTTCAGTCGCGTTGCAGATCCGCGCCGAAGAGATGCATCGCGAGGCCGAGCGGCTCACTGCACTGCGGAACGATCTGTGGGATCGCATCGTCGCGGAGATCCCGAACGTTTCCGTCAATGGGTCGAGGGCGTTACGATTGCCCGGCAACCTGAACGTCAGCTTCGACCGCATCGAGGCCGACTCGTTGATCGTGGCGATGCGACGTTTCTCGTTGTCCTCCGGGTCCGCCTGCAGCTCCGGCGAGCGCGGTCCCTCGCGCGTGCTGCTGGCACTGGGCGTGAGCGAAACGATGGCGATGGGATCGGTGAGGATCGGGCTGGGGAAGTCCAATACCGCCGAGCATATGTCGATGCTCGTCGAGGACCTGAGGCGCGTCGTGGCGAAGCTGCGGGAGATCTCGGCGGCGTGACTACGAAAACGAAACAGGAGCTCGGCCGCATTCTCCTCGTCGATCACTCGCGCGGATCGCTGGCCTTTCAGGAGACGATCCTCCGCCGGCGCGGCGTCACGATCACGACCGCTCTGGCCGGATCCGAAGGTCTGCAGAAGGCGCGCAAGGACAACCCCAACCTGATCATCTTCGCGTTCGATCTGTTCGACATGACCGCCCCGGAGTTCTGCCGCGAGATTCGAGGCGACGATCAGACGCGCGCGATCTCTCTTCTTCTGGTCTGCGACCGCGACGCTCAGGAGCACAGCGATCTGTGCCTCTCCGCCGGTTGCAACGACGTCATCTATCGCCCGCTGCAGCGTTGCGATCTCGATGAGAAAGTCGAGCGCCTGACCTCGATCCCGGTGCGCCGGCAGCTACGCACGATCACGAAAATCGAAGTCTCTCTCGAGAAAAACGGCCGCTTTGTCCTGGGACGCAGCCTCAACATCTCCGCGAATGGCATGCTGATCGAGGTTGATCGCGTCCTGCCGGGTGAGGAGAATGTGCGCTTGCACTTCTTTCTCCCCGGCGATCCGAAGCCTCTGCAGCTCAGCGCGGAAATTCTGCGCGCGGAATTCTCCGGTACGATGGCGAAGTACGGCCTCAAGTTCATCGATCTCAATTCCGAGGAGCGGGAACGGATCGAACATTTCGTTCACCGCCTCCGATCACGTGAGCTCATCTGATGACCCGAACCTTGAAAGATGTCACCGCAGCAATCGCTTTGACCAAGGAACACGACTATCTGCACGCGCTGACGCGATTCGTTGAGATCTACGGCTCCGAGACGGCGCCCCCGATCAAGTCGGGAAAGGATGCCGCCGGCTTGTCGTACTTCGCGCTCTGCCTCGCGCTCGTGCAGAAGAAGTACAAGCCGGCGATCGAGCTGGCCAAGCGCGCGATCGATCTGGAGTTCTACAGCGGCGAACATTATGCGAACCTGAGCCGCATCTATCTCGCTGCCGGCAATCGCAAGAAAGCGGTCGAGACGGCCGAGGCCGGTCTGAAGATCGCGCCCGAGGACGAAGAGCTCACGGAAGTGCGAAAGGAGCTCGGCGTGCGCGCGCGCCCCTCCGTGCCATTTCTCCACCGCAGCAATCCCGTGAACGTCTCGCTGGGCCAGGCACGTCACGCGAAGAAGCGCGGGAGCGGTGAGCACACAAAGAAGCCCACGCGGCGTCACGAACGATAGATGCGGGCCAGCGTGGCCGCATCCGCGCCGAGCCTCCAGCGGGCGATGATGAACCAGTTGATCATCGCGGTGCGCAGCACACCTTTCTCGAGAAAGCGGCGTCCCGATGTCGTCACGGTGAGCGGCAGCACGATCGACCGGCCGCGCCGCTTCATGCGCAACGCCAGATCGTAGTCCTCCATCAGAGGGATCTCCCGAAATCCGCCGTCCTGCAGAAACGTCGTGCGGCGGATGAACTGAGCCTGGTCGCCCCACGGACAGCGCGTCAGGCGTGTCCGCAGATTGATCATGCCCGCCGCCACTCGGAGTTTCATGGCGCTGTTCGCAAAGCGCACGCGAAAGCCGCCGAAGTCGGCACGCTGCAGCGCATCGGCAACCGCGGCCGCGGCGCCGGCGGGCAGCGTCGTATCGGCGTGAAGGAAGATCAGAGCATCGCTCTCCGCTGCCTCCGCACCGCGGTTGAATTGTCGTGAGCGCATGGCCTCCGTTTCGATGAGGCGAGCGCCCCGCGATCGCGCGATCGCGACCGTGCGATCGACGCTTCCTCCGTCGCTCACGATCACCTCTGCGGTCCCGGCCGCGAATGCCGAATCGATCGCTGCACCGATGGACCGCTCTTCATCGAGTGCGGCGATGATGACCGCTACGCTCAGCGACACGCGCGGATGCTACCCTACGGGTGATCGTGAACTGCTACGTCCTGACCGGTGGCCGATCGACGCGAATGGGAGAGTCGAAGGCCGCGCTATTTCTCGATCGCATCATTGCCGCCGCGGCGCCCGTGTTCGAGCGTGTCATCGCCGTCGAGCGCGCCGGCGCACGACCACTGACGATCGACACGATCTTCGAAGAGCCGCATGACGCCGTGGCTCCCGTATTTGGCGTCGCGCGTGCTCTCGCGGATGCGCCCGGACCGAGCTTCATTCTCGCCGTCGACTTCCCGCTCATCGGCAGCGACATGCTGGCGTTTCTCCGGACGCGCTTCGAGCTCTCGAACGCGTCGATGCTCGTGCCGATGTGGGATGGAGCGCCGCAAGTGCTCTGTGCCGGTTATCGGACGTGTGTCGCTCCGCTGCTCGCTGAACGGATTGCGGCCGGCAGATACGATCTTCGTGGTTTGCTCGAAGAGACGGAGGTGGAGATCATCGACGAGGCGGCGCTGCGCGCGAGATTTCGCGGAGAGCCGCTCATGAATGTGAACACGCCGGCGGAGCTGGCTGCGGCGGAGAGGATACGATGAGCGATCGAACGTTTTCACACCTCGACGAGACCGGCGGCATTTCGATGGTCGACGTCGACTCGAAACAGCCGACGCGCCGCGAGGCGGTCGCGGCAGCGACCGTGCGCATGTCGCCGAAGACGCTCCAGAAGCTGATCGATCGCGCTCTTCCCAAAGGCGACGTCCTCACCACCGCCAAAGTCGCCGGCGTCCTCGGCGCCAAACAAACGCCGGCGCTCATTCCGCTGACGCATCCGATCGCCATCACCTCGATCGACGTGACGTTCGACATCGATCCGGGCTCCGGCACGATCGAGATCAATTCGATCGTGCGCAGCGAAGGAAAAACCGGCGTGGAGATCGAAGCGATGACCGCCTGCGCCGTCGCCGCCCTGACGATCTACGACATGTGCAAGAGCGCCGAAAAGGGCATCGTCATCGAGTCGATTCAATTGATGCGCAAATCTGGGGGCAAATCGGGGACTTGGGAGAGGACTTAGTCGTTGGTCCTTAGTCGTTGGTCCTTAGTCGTTGGTCGTTAGGCGACTAACGGCCAGCGACCAACGACCAACGACCAACGGCTAACGACTCGCCCTCTCCGCCGTCACGAGCTGCTTCCGAATGGTGCCAAGAATTTTGGCGTCGGTGGCGACGGCGAGATCCACGAGCTTCTGCCGGTCGCCGTAGCCGTTGAAGGCGATCACGAATCGGTCGATGCGGAACGCGACGGCGCGTCCGAGGTATTTGTCTTCGGCGGTGAAGTTGTCTTCGCCGAGGTTGCCGATCGAGTCGAGGAGCTTGCCGTTGCGCACGTAGAGATTGCGATAAGCACTGAGGAGGCGTGCGGCGGCGTCTTTGTTTGCGGCGGGGATGATCAGGCCGTCCATCGTCTCGCCGCCGACGTTGAATGACGCCTGAAACGAGTTCGCCAGAATGTTCTCGCCGAATCCCGACTCGGCGGAGTAGCGCTCACTGTTCGCGATGCGCGTGTCGGTTGGAAAAAAGCTGAAGACCGCGGGCTTCGCCGGAGCAGCGGGCATTCGCTCAGCAACGAAGCTGACCAGCTTCTGCAACGCGTCTGCGGGCGCTGCGCCGCCGATCACGCGCACGTAGAACGGTCCGCGCCAGAGGTGGATCGAGTGCTTGCTCTGAAACGCCTCGTTGTTGATGTCGAGGAATCGCATGACGCCGTTCTTCCTCGTCGAGTACGCACCGAACGCTTTCACGAAATCGGGGAAACGATAGATCTCGACCGTGGCGAAGCCGTCACCCGCGGTCGCGGTGTAGTTGCCGATGGTGCCATCGAGCACTTCATACCGCGCGAAATGCATGGCGTCCTGATCGAGGTACGTATCGAGACGATTTCCCGGAATGACGATCGGATCCTGCTCGAGCCGCCACCCCGGCGCCTCTTCCTGTCGCGGCAGAAACTGCAGGCTCGGCGACTCGTTCGCCGTGAAGCTCTCTTCGACCTTCGGCGGGACCGGCGGCGCTGCCACCGTGCGCCGCGCGTCGCCGCCACAGCCGGCGAGGATCGCCGCGATCAGCGGGACAGCGATTCGAGAAACTCGACCGCCACCCGCACACCCGCTCCGGTCGCGCCCTTCGGATCGCGATCGGAATAGGCGGTGCCGGCGATGTCGAGGTGCGCCCACGAAGGACAATCGACGAACTCCTTCAGAAAAACGGCGGCGGTGATCGCCCCACCCCAACGCCCCCCCGAGTTTTTCATATCCGCCCACTCGCTTTTGATCAACTCCTTGTACTCATCCCACGCTGGAAGTCGCCACAGGCGTTCACCGACGCGTTCACCGCACTCAATCAACTTCCGAGCCAGCGCATCATCGTTCGAGAAGAGTCCGGCCGCCTCGCTGGCCAGCGCGACGACACAAGAGCCGGTGAGCGTGGCGAAGTCGATGAGGTGATCGGGCTCGAGCTTCGAGGCGTAATGGAGTGCGTCGCCGAGGATCATGCGCCCTTCCGCGTCGGTGTTCACGATCTCGACGGTCTTGCCGTTCATCATCGTGATGATCTCGCCCGGCTTGTACGCGCTGCCGCTCGGCAGGTTGTCTGTCGACGGAATACATCCCGTGATGCGAACCGGCAGCTCGAGCTTCGCCGCCGCTTCGATGGTCCCGATGACGGCGGCGGCGCCGCACATGTCGTATTTCATCTCCTCCATCTTCTCGGCCGGCTTGATGGAGATGCCACCGGAGTCGAAGGTGACGCCCTTTCCCACGAGCGCGACGTGTTTCTTCGCGCGCCGTGGCGCGTACTCCATCACCACGAAGCGCGGCTCTTCCGACGAGCCGCGATTGACGGCGATCAGGCCACCCATCTTCATCTTCTCGATCTCGCGGCGGCCGAAGACCGTGCACTTCACGCCGACCTTTTTCGAGACTTCCATCGCGCGCTCCGCCAGTCGCGCCGGCGTGATGACGTTCGACGGCGCGTTGCCGAGATCGCGCACGGTCCACATGCCCTCGCTGATCGCGTTCGCTTCTTCTTCGATGTCGCGCAAACGCCTACCATTGAGCGAGAGCGGCGGGATGAGCATCGCGTCGATCGGTATCCGCTTGTTTTCCTTCTCCTGCGTTTGATAGGCGTCGTATTTGTAGTCGGCGTGCGCGAGCATCGACGCGGTCAGACGCGTCAACGGCTCGACTTCGAAGCCGGGAAGCGGCGTCGCGACGGCCACGGCGATGCGCCGGTCGCGTTGTTTCTGCGCGATCCTGGCGACATTGAAGAGCGCACCACGAAGGCAGCGGATCGAGTACTTCTCTTGTTTGCCCAGCCCGACGAGCGTGATCTTGCGCGGCTGATCCTCGAGGACCGTGATCGTTTCTTCGGAGCGTCCTTCGAAGTCTGAGCGTTTGGCGACGTTCCGGGCGATGCTTCCGATCGGCCCGTCGATGTTCAGTTCGCCCTTCTCCGTCACGAGGACAAAGAGATGATCCAGTTTCGATAGTTTCGGTTCGCGGCTGATCTCCACTTTCATGGCGGGCGGATTTTACAGGCCTAAGGCCTGTAACATGCACATCAGAAGCAGCATGGCGTACCGCGTCTTAGTGGTCGATGACGAGACCGCGATCCGCGAAGCGATTCGGATGACCCTCGAATACGAGGGTTACCGGATCGAAGAAGCGCGTTCGGGGCAGGAGGGCATCGACAAGGCGACGAAGACCGATTACGACGCGATCCTGCTCGACATCAAGATGCCTGTGCTCGACGGCATCGAGGTCCTCGAGAACCTCAAACAGCAGAAAGTGACGTCGCCGGTCGTGATGGTCTCCGGTCACGGCGATGTGCACACCGCCGTGGAGTGCACGAAGCGCGGCGCCTTCGATTTCCTCGAGAAGCCGCTGAATCGCGACAAGCTCCTGCTGACGGTGCGCAACGCCGTCCGCCTTCGCCAGGTCGAGGAAGAGAACGTTGAGCTGCGCTCGCGCGCGGAGAAGGAGTATCAACTCGTCGGCGACTCCGGGCCGATGCGCGAACAGAAGTCGCAGATCGAGCGTGCCGCGCCGACGAAGGCGACCGTGCTCATCACCGGCGAGTCGGGAACGGGGAAGGAGCTCGTCGCGCGCGAGATCCATCGACGATCATCACGATCATCCGCGCCGTTCATCCAGGTCAACTGCGCGGCCATTCCCGAAGAGCTGATCGAATCGGAGCTGTTCGGACACGAGAAAGGCTCATTCACGGGTGCGGTCCGCAAACAGACCGGGAAGTTTGTGGCCGCGGATGGCGGAACGATCTTCCTCGATGAGATCGGCGACATGTCGCTGCGTACGCAGGCCAAGGTGCTTCGCGTTCTGCAGGATGGTGAAGTCGAGCCGGTCGGCGCGGCGACCGTGATCAAAGTCGACGTGCGCGTGATCGCCGCGACGAACAAGGAATTGACCGAAGAGATCCGTACCGGACGCTTTCGCGAAGATCTGTACTACCGACTCAACGTCATTCCGATCCGCACACCGCCGCTGCGCGAGCGCCGCGACGACATTCCCGTGCTGGCCCAGCACTTCGCAAAGCTCTTTTCGGAAGAGCACAACTATCACCCGAAGAAGTTCACGCCGGCGGCGCAGAAGGCATTGCAGGACGCATCGTGGCGCGGCAATGTCCGCGAGCTCCGAAACATGATCGAGCGACTCGTGATCATGGTTCCGGGCGAGGCCATCGACATCGGCGACCTGCCGGCCGAGTTCTTCCGCGCGCCGACCAACATCATCTCCAGCGCCGTGAAGATGTCGACGTTGCAGGAGTTCAAGGACGAGGCGGAGAAGGCGTTCATCCTGGCCAAGCTGCGCGAGCACGGCTGGAACGTATCGAAGACGGCGGAGGCGATCGACACGCCGCGCTCGAATCTCTACAAGAAGATCGAGCAGTACAACATCAAGCGCGAGACAGGAGCGGGGGTGACGGCGGATGGGGGCGAAGCGCAGCAGTAACCGCGCGCGACCGATCGGGATCTTCGACTCCGGGGTCGGCGGCCTGACGGTCTTCCGCGAAATCGCTCGCGCTCTTCCCGCCGAGTCCCTCATCTACCTCGGCGACTCCGCGCGAGTGCCGTACGGGACGAAGTCGGCGGAAACGGTGATCCGCTACTCGCTCGAAGCAGCGAAGCATCTCGTTGGCCGCGACATCAAGATGCTCGTCGTCGCATGCAACACGGCCACCGCCGCCGCACTGCCCACACTGCTATCGCGGCTGTCAGTGCCGGTGATCGGCGTGGTCGAACCCGGCGCGCGCGCCGCGGTCGAACGGACGAGCGGCAAGATCGGCGTGATCGCCACCGAAGGGACCGTGAAGTCGAAGGCGTACACGAAGGCGATCAAGGCGATTGATCACCGGATCGAAGTGATCGAATCGGCGGCGCCGCTTTTCGTTCCGTTGGCGGAGGAGGGGTGGGCGAACACGCACGTCGCGCGCGAAGTCGCCGAGATCTACCTCGAGCCGCTCGTCGACGCCGGCATCGACACACTCGTTCTCGGATGCACGCACTATCCGATTCTGCGCGGCACGATCGAGAGCGTCGTCGGCGCCGCGGTGCAGATCGTCGACAGCGCCGAGACGACCGCGCGGTCGGTGAAGAAGGACCTCCGCGACCCGGCTGCCCGTAACGCTGAGCCGGTTCACCATTTTCTCGTCACCGACTCGGAGGAACGCTTCCGAAGAATCGCGGGCGAATTTCTCGAACAGGAGATCGAGAGTTTGGAATTGGTTGTGTTATGAGGTTCCTTAACGATTCTCGGCCACGCTCCAGTACAGCGAGTTGAAGACGAACGGAAAGGTCACGTGTGTCTGCCCGCGGTTCTGCGGACGGAAACCCAGCAGCACGATCTTGCCTTTGCCGTAGGTCATGGCCACGGCGGCGGCTTTGCCGGTGAGCCGCTCTTGGCCGTTGATCCATCCCGAGAGGAGGATGTCGCGCGCATCTTCGGGATATGACGCGAGCACCCAACGCTGCATCTCGGCCGCGGGCGCCGTCGTGTCGAACGCGATTCCTTTGTCGATGAAGGCCGCAAGCTGCGCAGGCATCCCGGTCGTCACCGGATGATCCGTGCGCACGTTCAGGCGGACGAGCGATCCGGGGACCGAGAACTCAGTGGTGCTCACGCGCGCCATCGTGTTGCGCACGGGCACGTTGAAATTGTCGATGATGTAGTCGCACGCCGATGCGAAGGCGATGAGCGTTCCGCCGTTGTCGACGAAATCACGCAACGCTTTCGCCCCTTCACTGCCGAGACCGCCGCGATATTCGGGAGGCATCTCGGCCTCGTACGTCATGGCGCTCTCTTCGGAGCGGCGCCTTCCCGTCGTGATCGTTTCCTTGTTGATGTCGGGCAGAATGATCGCGTCGTACGGAAGCGCTGTGCGAACTTCCTGCGGCGAGATCGACTTCGGCGCGAAGCCGTAGGTGTCGAGCAGCCATCGCGTCCAACCTTCGTCGAGCGAAGCACTCCACGGTTTGTAAATGGCGACGCGCGGCTTGCGATATTTCTCGCCGCGGCGGATCACTTCTTTCGTCTCCGGCTTGATGTCGGTGACGCGCTGTGTCGTCAGCCCCTCCGGCATCGTCGTGTGCTCGACCGTAACGCCCATCTGCAGCGGAAGCGTCCATGTCGCGATGTCGTATGGCCGCAGGATTTCTTTGCCGGCCTGCAGACGCACTTCGGGATAGCGCTGCGGCTCCATCATCTCCGTGATGAACTTGGCGTACGGCTGCGCCATCGGAATCCAATAGTCGCCGTTCGGCGCCTGTCCGATCTCGACGTTGTGCTCGAGCAGGATCTCGGTCATCTGCTGTGCTGTCGGCCAGTCGCGCTGCTGCTTGGGAATCCGGTAGGCCTCGCGCGGCGCAGCAGACGCCACGGCTTCGCGTGCGCGCGTGAGGATGTCGCGGAGAAAATCGGCGCGCCGATCGGCGGCAATCTCCAGCAGCGCGTCGGACGCGATGCGCTCGTAATCCATGATGTCGCGGATCCGCCACCACCCGCCCTTCCACGGATTGGGATGATTGATGGTCGCTTTATAGTCGATCAGGCCTTTGCGTCCGCCGTGCAGTTCAGTCGGTTCGACGTACATCGGCGTGGCGATGCGCGCCGATGCGGTCTCGAGCAGCAGTCCGGTGATGTTCTTCCACCAGCCGGTGTTGCGTGTTCCGCCCAGCCAGTACGCGTCGAAAGAGTATCCATAGATCAATCCGCTCTTGTGCTGCTGTTCGAGCCGTAACGCCATGTTGGCGCCGATGATGTTCACCTCGCGCCAGATGAGCGGGTTGACATCGGGATCGAGCGGATCGGCAAACGGCGGAATGAACATGCGCGGACCGTCGGAACCCATCTGATGTTCGTCGACGAAAACCTGCGGGAACCACTCGCGGTAGACCATGCGGGTCAGGTTCTTCGTCTCGATCTGCGTGAGCATGTAAAAGTCGCGATTGTTGTCGTGGCCGACGTAGTGGTGATACAGCCACGGCATGTCGCCACCCTCGTACTTCGTGCCGACGTATTTGCGATACCAGTCGGTGACGAGGATCTGTCCGTCAGGATTGAGCGACGGGACGAGCAGCAGAACGACATTGTCGAGGCGCCGCTTGGTCTCGGGATCGTCGGCGGTGACGAGATCGTGCGCCCACTCCATCGCCATCTGGCTCGACGCGATCTCGGTCGAGTGAATGTTGCACGTCACCAGAACGACCGCCTTCCCTTCATCGATGAGACGATTCGCGTCCGCGTCGGCGAGACCGCGCGGGTCGGCGAGCCGCGCATCGATCTCGCGGATGCGCGGCAGGTTTCTCATGTTCGCTTCCGACGAGATGATGGCCATGACCATCTCCGCGCCCAGCGTGGTCTTGCCGAGCGTTTCAACCTGCAGGCGCGGTGATGCGGCATCGAGCGCGCGGAGATACGAGACGATCTGACGGTAGTCGGCGAGAGTGCGGTCCGCGCCGATGTTCATCTTGAGGAAGGCGGATGGTGTGGGGATCTGCGCGACGGCCGTTGTCGCGAGCAGGAATGCGATCAGTGCGGTTCGTTTCATGCGGCGCGGATTATAGGCGCGCGAATCCCTCTCCCACCGGGAGAGGGTGGCGCGAAGCGCCGGGTGAGGGTCAGCCCCTCATCCGGCCTTCGGCCAGCTTCTTCCGGTGGGAGAAGGCCTACACTAACGCGTCGTGTCACTCCCCCGTCGCATCGCCTGGCGCTACCTGCGCCGGCCAACAGACGCTCTGGTCTCGGCAGTCGGCGCTGTGTCGGTTTTCGGGCTGGTCATCGG
>DASYUK010000424.1:0-5419 GCA_036001325.1 Thermoanaerobaculia bacterium | reverse complement strand
TGTGAATACGATTTGTGGGTGATGGCGCGCGTGAGCAGGTCGCGCCGTTTGAAGGTGTAGCCGATCCGCCGCTCGAAATCGGGGAGATCCAACTGCAAAAGATTACACCTACTGCAGTTGTAACAGCGCCTGGCGAGCGGCCGCGATGTCTCTGGCGTACCGTTGCGGCGGCGCGGTCTGCACGAATTGCGTGAGGGCTTTCCTCGCCTCTTCGCGATGACCGGCGCGCGACTCGACGGCGGCGATGTTGAATAGCGCATCGTACTGGCGCGGATCGATGGCGACCGCGCGGCGCCACAGGTCGACGGCGCCGGAAAGATCGCCGCTGCGCGCGTGAACGACGCCGAGCGTATTCAGCGCGAGAGGGAGCCGCGGATTGAGCGCGAGCGCGCGAGTGAGATAGTCACGCGAGCGATTCACATCATCCCCGCGCAACGCGACGATGCCGAGGTTCTGGAGCGCCGGAGCGTTGTTCGGATCGATGGCGAGCACTCGCTCGAATTGACGAATCGCGTCTGCCGGTTTGCCTTCGTCTGCCAATGCCACGCCGTACGCGTTGAGTACATCGGGATTGTTGCCGCTCGCAAGTGGTGCAAGTAGCGCAACAGCTTCGGCGCTTCGACCCGTGCTGCTGAGCATCAGCGCGAGCTGCACTTTCACGTCTTCAGTGGGAACGCTCTTGCGGAGCTGCGCGATCGCTTCGTCGACGTGCTCCGACTGTTCGAGAACGAACGCGAGCAGCTCGCGGCCCGCCGACATCCCGGGTCGCGCCGCGACGACTTCGCGTGCCACGGTGACTGACGTAGAAAGATCGCCTCGCGTGTAGGCGTCGATCGCGCGATGCATCTTGCTGTCGATCGCGATCAGACGTTTCGGATCGTCTTCTGCCGAGTAGCTCGTCTTCTGCTGCGTGTTGCCTCCCACGTATCCCAGACTGCGCAGCCGCGCCACCTCCTCGGATGAAACCCTGCGGTTCGTCACCGGGGCAGCCAGCGCGGCGAGGAGACGCCGGCTCTCGTCGACGCTGCGATGATCGTCATCGCGAAGGTTCCTCTCTTCGCGCGCGTCGGCGGAGAGGTCGTATAGCTCCGCAATCGGCAGATCGATGTACTTCCTCCCCCGATGAATGATGCCGGTCAGCGGCGCCCAGCCGCGGTTGAGCGAGGCCGACAGGGCCTCGAAATACGTATCTCCGTCATCGGCGCGATCGAACAGCGACGTTCCTTTCATCGACGCCGGCTTCGAAATCCCGGCGGCAGCGAGAATCGTCGGCGCGATGTCGATGTGGCGCGCGAAGCGTGCGTCGATCGCGTGCGCGCGATGGGGCGCGAGGACGATCAGCGGCACCTTCAATGTTGCTTCATACGCGAACAGACCATGCGTCAACTCGCCGTGATCGCCGAGAGCTTCGCCGTGATCGCCGGTGATGATCAGAAGGGTGTCGCCACCGATGATCGGCGCGAGATGTTCGCGCAGACGCGCGTCGATCGTGGCGATCTCGCCGAGGTACGACGGATGGTAGGGAGCATGCGCGTCGTAGAGATGAATCCACATGAAGCGTTTGCGTCCCAGCGCCGATCCCCACCACTTCACCGCCGACGTCAGAACCGCTTCCGCTGGTCGTTCCTGGACGACGAACTCGAGATTGCTCGCGCCCTTGCCGTAGTTGTCGTCGTAGACGTCGAAGCCATGATTGAGCCCGAATCGGGAGTCGAGGGGAAATGCTCCGATAAATGCCGCAGTCGCGTAGCCATCGCGACCGAGAAGGGTCGCCAGAGTTGGATACTTTGCATCGAGCACGAAGCCGGCATTCTCGCGCACGCCGTGTTGAAACGGATACAAACCGGTGAGGATATTCACGTGCGATGGCAGCGTCACGACGTTATGCGCGTGAGCGTTGCTGAACACGGTTCCGCGCTTGGCGAGCGAATCGAGAAACGGCGTCTTTACGTCCGCGTTGCCGGCGAAACCGGCGGCGTCGGCGCGCCACGTATCGATTGTCACGAGGATGATGTCGCGCGGCGGTGCCTGTGTCACCGGCGCAGTGCGATGACAACTCGTAAGAATGACCGCGGCGATGAGAAACTTTCTCATGACGACGCTGCCATTTTGCGAAGCGCGGGATCACGAGGGAACTTCTTCAAACCCTGAATCGCCCAGTAGCGCGCTCCGCGATCATCGCCGACGGTCTTCAGCGTAGTCGAGATCGCAACGTACGAGCGGGGTATCGGGGCTTTGTCGACGAGCTGGAAGACGAGCTTCGTCGCCTCATCGTTCCGCCCTTCGGTGATGTAAAGCAGGATCAGATTCTTGTAGGCCTGAGCGTCGCGAGGAAAGAGCTCGATCTCTTTGCGGAAAGCCTCCTCCGCTTCGGTGTCGCGTCCAAGGCGCGCCAACAAATCACCGCGCAAGTAATAGAGACCTTTCACCGCCGTCCCGCTGCGCTTCTTCAGAACATCGATCGCCCGATTGCACCACGCGAGCCCTCGCTCGTAATTCTTCCGTTCGATCTCCACCTGACCGAGCGTCATCAGGGCGAAGACATGGTCACGATCTTCCAGCGCCAGCTTTGCCTCGCGCTCCGCCCTCTCGAGGTCGTGCCGCTTCAACGCGACGCGCGCCAACAGGTCATGAGCGGCCGCCGGCTCGCTACTCATGGCCAGCTCGGCGTGGCGCTCCGCGTCATCAATCCGATCGACGTTGAGTGACATCCTTCCGACCATGAGTGCCAGATGCGAGGCATTCGGAGACAAGCGCAACCCGTGTTTGGCCGCCTCGATCGCGTCTTCTGTTCGACCGAGATTCTCGAGGGTGCGCGAGAGGATGTCCCAGACGTCGAGCATCCGAGGGTTTTCGCGCACCAGCTTTTCCAGAAGCGGCAAAGCTTCCTCGTATTGGCCGCGTTCGTACAATCCAAAGACGCGCCGCAGATCGGCGCTCGAGGCGATCTTGTCCTTCGGATCAGGAAGATCGCCGGCGACCGGCGCGGCGCTTCCGATGTATCCGAGGGCCGCGAGCTTTCGGGCTTCTTCGGCAGACACCGGCGCGGGAGCGACGCTCGTCTGGATGAGCGGAGTGATCGCGGCGCGCATCGCCGCGAGCGTGCGCCGGTCGTCGGAAAGGATGTTGTTCTTCTCCGCCGGATCCGCCGCAATGTCGTACATCTCAGGTCGCGGCGCCTGGATGTAGTGCCGCTTTTCGTCGAGCAGCGAATGCAGATCGCTCCAACCATAGTGAAACTTCGGGAACAGCGTCTCCGAGTAAATCTGCCGCGGCGGCAGCGTGCCGAGCAGTGAAACCGACTGCGTCTTCGGAGCCGTGGTCGCCGTGACCTCTGCAATCGTGGCGAAGACATCGCTCAACCCTACGGGCGTGCTCACGCTCGTGCCGCGTCGATCCTCATGCGGCAACTTGACAATCAATGGAACCTGCAGTGCCTCGCGGTAGAGGAAGATGCCGTGCTCCGATTCGCCGTGTTCATCGAGCCCCTCGCCGTGATCGGAGAGCAGAAGGATCAGGGCGCGATCGTAGACGCCGCTACGGCGGAGCTCATCGAGAAAGCCGGCCACGATGGAGTCGGCATAGGCGATCTCACCGTCATAACGCGATGAATATCGACTCAGATAAGGCTCCGGAGGATCGTAAGGCGTGTGTGGCTCGTACAGATGGACGAACATGAAGAACGGCCTGGCGCTGTTCGCTTCGATCCAGCGCTCGGCGATCGCCACGGTCTCTTTGCCTGAGCGTTGCACGCGACCGATGTTCAGGCCGGAGTTTGCGACGTCGATTTGATCCTCGTAAAAATCGAACCCGCGCGAGATGCCACTTTCGCGGCGCAGCACAAACGCCGATACTGCCGCACCGGTCGCGTACCCGTTTTTGTGGAGCAGCTCCGCAAGGGTCGGGACATTCGGTGCCAGCCGGAACCCTGTGTTGTCGCGCAAACCGTTCTGCGCCGGCAACACGCCCGTGAACATGGTCGCATGCGACGGCAGCGTCAGCGGCACGTGCGAATAGGCACGCTGAAAGAGGATCGCGTCGTTGCGAAAGGCATCGATGGCCGGAGTCTCGATGCCTCGAAAGCCGTACGAAGGGAGATGATCCGAGCGAAGCGTGTCGATCGAGATGAGAATGACCGGGGTGTGATTCGACGGACGGACGCTCGCGCGAGTACACGCGAGGACAGATAGAAAGGTCAGGAAAAGAAGTCGACGCACCTGATCATTGATGGTACCGGAGAGAGGCGCCGGTGAGGACACCGGCGCCCCACTGATATCCGATCAGAACGAGAGTTTTGCCGCCAGACGGAAGATGCGGGGGCTCATGATCTCCTCGATCGAGTTGCCAGCAGCAT
This sequence comes from Thermoanaerobaculia bacterium, assembly GCA_036001325.1. Classification (GTDB taxonomy): domain Bacteria; phylum Acidobacteriota; class Thermoanaerobaculia; order Gp7-AA8; family Gp7-AA8; genus DASVHS01. The sequence goes on along the minus strand of DASYUK010000424.1, from coordinate 1,065 downwards.
TCTTGGTATTGAGGCTTCTGTAGATACGATTGTTGCGCTGCAGCACGGTTCGATTGTTGGTGATGTTAAAACCCTCAGCGGCCAGTTGGAATCCGACCGGACCGAACTTGAAGTCCTTCCCCAGTCGCATGTCGAGCTCCATCATGTTCGGGTTTCGTGTTGAGCCGAGATCCTCCATCAGAATACGGCGTCCGCTGATGCGGTAGTAATACGGGACCGGATAACCCTCGCGACCGGTCAGGTTCGCGCCGAGCGTCGTCGTCCAGGGCAACTGAAGAAGTCCGGTCAGGCTGTACTGCCAGCGCGCATTGATATAGGTGTTCGTGTGTGTGCCGTACGATTTGTCGAGCGCGATCGATCCGTCACAGCTCGTACAGCCGAACCAGGAGTTGGGAATGAGATTCGGCGGCTGCAGCAGGTGTGTCGGATCCTCGATTCCGCGATCGCTCGTGATGTGCTGCTTGCGATCATTCCAGGTGAAGCTGGCCCGCCCCATCCAGCGGTGCGACATCCGTTTCGTCGCGTAGATGTCGAAGCCGTTATAGGTCTGGTTGTAGTCGGGACGATTCGTAATGACCGTAAAAGGGGCCGATGCGATCTGCTTGCAGTTCACGATCGTCACGTTCTGACCGTTCGGCAATGCGCCGGTGACGTGCGTCGACGGCGACGTGCAGTCGAAGTCGGCCGGGCCCAGATAGTCGCCCTGCCCCTGATGTTTCTCGTGGACCTGCCACCAGAAGTCGGTGAATTTTCGATACGAGTAATCGGCACCGACTGACAAGTCGCCGAATAGTTGCTGTTCGACTCCGGCGATGAACTCGTCCGTCTTCGGCGGCTTCATGTTGTAGTCGAAGCGAGCGCTCTTCGCCGTTGGATTCGGGTTGTCAGGATCGATGTTTCCGTAGCCTCCGTAAAGGTCACCGAGCTCGCTGCGCTGAACCGTCTTGTCGCCGTTCTTGTCGGTCCAGTAGAAGTACAAGCCGGCTGAGTAGCTGAACGGATTTCCGGCACTCATGACGTCGCCGCCGAGCTGATTGACGTAGCGGTTGTACGACCCGCGCAGAA
>DASYUK010000423.1:0-36194 GCA_036001325.1 Thermoanaerobaculia bacterium | reverse complement strand
TCGACGGTCGTTGTGGATGTGGCCGCGGGCGCGACGCAGACCGTCAGCATGACGTACAGCGGCACGACGGCAACGACGTTCTTCGCGCGGGTCGAGCCTACCGGCACGATCGGCAGCACGGCACGCTACACGATCACGCCGACGTTCCCGTTCTCGGCGCACGGCCGCCGGCGTTCTGTGCGACGATCGCATTGATGCAGTACAAAACGCTGCTCGTCGAGGAAGCCGATGGCGTTCTCACCGTCACTCTGAATCGGCCTGAAGTTCACAACGCCTTCAACGACGAGCTGATTGCCGAGGCGATCGACGTGTTCTCGAGCGTCGGATCTGTGCGTGCAGTCGTCTTTCGCGGCGCGGGTCCGACGTTCTGCGCGGGGGCTGATCTGAACTGGATGTCGCGCATGGTCTCGTACACGCGCGACGAGAACATCCGCGACTCGTCGCAGCTCGCGAAGATGTACGCGACGATCAACGAGTGCCCGGCGCCGGTGGTCGGACGCATCGTCGGCGCGGCGATCGGCGGCGGCGTCGGGCTCGTCGCCGTCTGCGACATCGCGATCGCAGAGCCGCAGACGAAGTTCGGGCTCTCCGAGGTGAAGCTGGGGATTCTGCCGGCGGTGATCTCGCCATATGTCATCGGCAAGATCGGAGCGTCGCACGCCCGCGCGCTATTTCTCACCGGTGAGCGTTTCGATGCCGATCGTGCGCTGCGCATCGGGCTGGTTCATCGCATTGCTGATGACGTCGACGCAGCGATCGCTGAAACTATCGCGCAGCTCAAGACATCGGGACCCGAAGCCGTTCGCGAATGCAAGAAGTTGATCGCGCACGTCGCCAGTCATGAACTGATCGATGCGATTCCCTACACGATCGAAGCAATCGCCACACGCCGCGTCTCCGACGAAGGGCAGAAGGGGATGAAGGCGTTTCTCGAGAAGAAGAAGGCACCGTGGGCGTAAGAGGAGAGCGGGCGTCCCGCCCGCAGCGATCGCGCGTCCCGCGCGATCGCTCGAGCCGCCGAGCGGGACGCTCGGCGGCTGCGGCCGGGACGGCCGCTCTCCGCAGGGTTCTCGTCGCCAACCGCGGTGAGATCGCCGTGCGCATCGCTCGCGCTTGTCGCGAAGCCCGCATCACCTCAGTGCTCGCGTATTCCGAGGCCGATGACACGCGCTATGTGCGTCGGTTTTTCGATGAGAGCGTGCCCATTTCGTCCTACCTCGATGTCAACGCAGTCATCGACGCCGCGCGGCGCTGCGGTGCCGACGCGATTCATCCCGGCTACGGCTTCCTCGCCGAACGCGCCGAGCTTGCAGCGGCCTGCGCCGACGCCAAGATCGTCTTCATTGGTCCGAAAGCATCTTCGATCGCGGCCATGGGCTCGAAAGCCGAGTCCCGCCGTCTCATGCAACGCCTCGGCGTTCCGGTCGTTCCCGGATACGACGGCGAGGATCAGAGCGACGCGACGCTAGCGGCCGAGGCGAAACGCGTCGGCTTTCCGGTGCTGATCAAGGCGTCGTCGGGTGGGGGCGGGAAGGGAATGAAGATCGTCCGCGACGCGAGCGAGCTGCAGCCACAAATCGACTCGGCGCGGCGTGAGGCGAAGAAAGCATTCGGCGCCGATCGTCTGCTGATCGAAAAGTATGTCGAGGAGCCGCGTCACGTCGAAGTGCAGATCTTCGGCGATTCGAAAGGCGAGATCGTGCATCTCTTCGAGCGCGACTGCTCGATTCAACGCCGGTATCAGAAGGTCGTCGAGGAGTCGCCGGCGCCGAACTACTCCGACCATCTGCGCAAGAAGATGACCACCGCCGCGATCGCCGCGGCGCGCGGCGTGAAGTACGAGAACGCCGGCACCGTCGAGTTCCTCGTCACGCCGCAGGGCGAGTTCTATTTTCTCGAGATGAACACGCGCCTGCAGGTCGAACATCCGGTGACGGAGCTCGTCACCGGCGTGGATCTCGTGCGCGCGCAGCTCGACATCGCCTCAGGAAAGCCGATTCCATGGAAATCGATCCAGCAGCGCGGCCACGCGATCGAGGTCCGGATCTATGCCGAGGATCCCGACGATCGTTTTCTCCCGCAGACGGGACGCATCGATTACCTCATCGAGCCCGCCGGTCCCGGCGTGCGCGTCGACTCCGGCGTGATGGAGGGAAGCGAGATCAGCGTGAACTTCGATCCGATGCTGGCGAAGCTGATCGTGTACGCGCCGGCACGCGAAGCCGCGATCGATCGCCTCGACCGCGCCCTCCGCGACTACATCATCCTCGGCCTCACAACCAACGTCTCCTGGCTGCGGCGCGTGGTGACGCATCGCGCATTTCGCGAAGGTAAAGTGAGCACGCGCTTTCTCATCGATCACGAAGCCGATCTGCAGAGAAAGGTGCCGGAGATCGTGACGTCGATCGCGAACGCGCTGGCTCAGCACGACCGACAACCGCCGACCGACAACCGCCAACTCCGATCTGTATGGGACACGCTCGGATCATGGGGACGCACATGAAGACGCAGCGGTCGCGACCTGCGACCCTGCTGAAGATCGTCGCCACGCTCGTGCACGATCACGAGTTGGTTCTACCGGCTACCAACTACCGACCACCGACTACGATTTTGTGATACACCGTGACCGTCACAAGGAGAGCCCCATGGACGACATCGATCGCGATGACGAAGACGATTACGATGACGAGCAGATCGAGCAGATGATCATCGACAACGGGATCCTTCTGCACAGCCTGGCTACGCTTCTGGTGCGCAAAGGCATCCTCAAACAGGAAGAGATTGACTCGGAGATGGATCGCCTCTACGACGAGATGGAGAGCTTCGATCAGCAGGGCTGAAGCGGGGGGAATAGAGACCTGCTAAAGCTGTTTCCGCGTGAGATATAGCCGCGAAAAATCCACAGAATCCTTGCACGAGGAATGTCCATGAACTCAATGAGCCGCATTCTGATTGCCTGCGCTGCGCTGGCGATCATCGCCGGCAGCGCGTTCGCGCAACTCTCGCCGGAGTATCAGAACTGGGCCAAGGGTCCGGCGCAATTCATCATGTCGTCTGACGAGCAGGCGAAATGGAATCAGATCAAGACCGACGCCGATGCGAAAGCATTCGTCGATCTGTTCTGGGCGCGTCGCGATCCGACGCTCGGCACGCCGGTCAATGAGTATCGCGACACCTTCGACGCCGCGGTGAAATACGCAGAGGAGCACTTCGCTGAGGGACGCCGCAAAGGCTCGCTCACCGAGCGCGCCCGCATCCTCATCCTCCTCGGACCGCCGTCGCGAATCGAGAGGACCGGGGGATCGGCAACCTCGATCGCCGTGCCGACCGACACCCGCGGGACTGAGCAGATCCCGACTCAGGTCTGGGTCTACGACACCGGCAGGAGCCCGATTCTCGGGAAGCAGCCATTGCGCGTCACATTCGCCGATCAGTTCCAGAACAACACCTGGACGTTGCAGCGCGGCGGCGGCATCGACCTGAATGATCTGACTCGCCGCTCGCTGCAGGCGACGATCGTGAATCCGAATCTGACTGAAGCGCCGAAGCCTCAAGGCACAATGCCACCGGCATCGACGCCGCAGCAGCCACTTCCGGCGATGACTCCTTTGCCTGCGAGCATCGGCGCGTTCAAGACCGAGTCGCTCAAAACAGCGGTGGAGCAGTTCAAGACCGCGAAGACCAATCCGTACAAATCGGCCGGGATCACATACACGGAGCTGCTCTCCCCGGCGGGTGATTACTTCGTCCCGGTTCAGCTCTACGTCCCGAAGTCGGCCGGTCTCACCGCCGAGCAGGTGACGACGTTCTTCGGCACGATCGAGGATGCGTCAGGCAACGCCGTGGCCATCTTCGAAGAGCCGGCGACGCTCTCGACCTCGAACGGTGATCTCTATTTCGATCGCTCGCTGACCAACCTGAAGCCGGGGACGTACAAGGCGACGCTCGGTCTCTCCGACAAGGACAACAAGCCGATCGTGATGTCGACGCAGACGATCGAGCTCAAGCCGCTCGCGAAAGATCAGAGCGGAATCTCGCGTCTCGTTCTGGCCAGCGACGTTCATCAGACCGAAACGGCCGCGGTGTCCGGCGCCCCTTACGCGTTCGGTCGCGTGAAGATCGTGCCGAAGGGCGATCACATTTTCTCGAACAAGGATGAGATCACCTATTTCGTCGAGGTGGTCAATCCCGGCATCGATCCGGCCACGAACATGCCGAAGCTGCAGGTGAAGCTCGAGCTCGTCGGCGCCGGCACGAAGGACAAGCCGGGCCGCACGATCAGCGCGCCGATCACCGACGCCACGCCGCTCCCATTGACGGGTGCGCCGGGTGCGGGACAGTACGCGATCATGGCCGGCATTCCTCTCGGCGAGATGAAAACGCCGCTGCCGGCGGGCGATTACACGCTTCGCGTGAAGGTCTACGATCAGGTGAGCAAGCAGAGCTGGACCGCGGAGCAGAGTCTGAAACTGGCGGCGATTGCGCCGGCGGTTGCGCCCGCGACCTCAACGTCATCGAAGTAATCATCGGGTCGTGGGTCGTAGGTCGTAGGTACCGGGGGCCTTTGGGCGCTGAGGCCCCCGGTACCCACGACCCACGACCTACGACCACGCGCCATGATCTGGACACTCACAGCATTCCTCACCGCGTCAATCGCGCTCTCGAACTTCGCCAACGGCCCGGCCAAATGGTTGATGACGGCGGAGGAGCAGCAGGCCTGGCGCAACGTCAAGACCGATGACGAGGCGCGCGATCTCATCGATCTCTTCTTCGCTCGACGCGATCCGACGCCCGGCACTCCGGTCAACGAGTTCCGGAATGAGTTCGAATCACGCGTGGCTTTCGCCGACAGAGAGTTCAAGGAAGGCGATGTGCGCGGCTCGCTCACCGAACGCGGACGCGTTCTCATCGTCCTCGGATTTCCCAAAAACCTCGGTGCCGAGTTGGCGCATTCGACGCGTCAATTGAATACCGTCGAAGGTTTCGATCCGCTCGATCCGACCGGCGGACGCCAATTGGCCGCCAAAGACACCTGGACGTACACGCATGAGGCAGCGTCGAGGTTCGGTGTTCCCAAGATCGAAGTCGTCTTCATTCACGACTACGCAGGCGATCGCGTACGCCGCGACCCGCAGCGCACCGATTTCACGATGGCCCTGCCGGACGCGATCAAGAGCTACATCGTCTCTCCCGATATGACCACGGTGCCGGAGTGGGCGTCGTCGCGTCTGAGAGGCGATCGCACGATCGTCGCTGCGCAGGAACACATCGAAACGACGACGATCACGGAGAGGGTAAAGAAGGGGCAGGTCATCATCGACGCGCCGCGTCCTATCGCCCGACCGGCGGGTGCAGGAAAGCTGACGCTGCTCCTGGATACGGCATCGCTGAAACCACAAAGCGGATCGGATCCGTTCGTGTTCGAATCGCTCACTCGCTTCAAAAAGGATCAGGAGCTGGGCTGGGCGGCCGAGTACTGCAGCGGCGTCATCTCGGAGTTCGCGCCTGTGGTGAAGGTGCAGTTGAAGCTCGTGGGCAAGGACGGCACGATTTCTTCCGATCCCGAGGAGTACGTGCCTGATTCGATCAAGGCGTCGCCGGGCTGCTATCTCCTTCGCGGAAGCGTGCCACTGACCGACGTCGAGAGCGGCTCATACACTCTGAAAGTGGCCATCACGGCTGCCGTGGGGCAAGAGAGCTACAATCTCACCCGCGAATTGCGAGTCGAGTAAATCATGCCCTTTGCCACAGTCCAGGAAGCTGCAGAGCTCTATCGTCGCGGTGAGCTCGTCATCATCGTCGATGACGAGGATCGCGAGAATGAAGGAGATCTCTGCATCGCCGCCGAAAAGGTCAGCCCGGCGTCGATCAACTTCATGGCTCGTTTCGGGCGAGGACTGATCTGCCTCGCGCTGACGGAGGAGCGGTGCAAGGAGCTCGAGCTGCCGCTGATGGTCGAACAGAACACGGCGCCTTACGGCACGGCGTTCACCGTTTCGATCGAGGCGCGCGGCCGCGTCACCACCGGCATTTCCGCGCATGACCGTTCCGAGACGGTGCGCGTCGCCATCGATCCGAAGACGCGCCCGGCCGATCTCCTGCGTCCCGGCCACGTCTTCCCGCTTCGCGCAAAGAAGGGCGGCGTGTTGAAGCGCGCCGGGCAGACGGAAGCGTCCGTTGATCTCGCGACGATCGCGGGCATGACGCCGGCTGCAGTCATCTGCGAGATCATGAACGAGGACGGCACGATGGCGCGGCTGGCCGATCTGCGCGAGTTTGCAGTCAAGCATAGTCTCAAGATCATCTCCGTCGCCGACATCATCAAATACCGGATGAACACGGAGAAGCACGTGAGCTGCCTCGCTTCTCCGCTTCTTCCGACCGATCACGGCGACTTCCGCGTCTTCGCGTACAAGAGCGACATCACCGGCGAGGAGCACGTCGCACTGGTGATGGGTGAGATCAAGGAAGGCGACGAGATCCTCGTGCGCGTGCACTCGTCGTGTCTCACCGGCGACGTGTTTCACTCGAGCCGATGCGACTGCGGCGATCAACTCGAGCGCGCGTTCGAGCTCATCGCCGCCGAAAAGAAAGGCGTCATCCTCTATCTGTTGCAGGAAGGGCGCGGCATCGGCTTGATCAACAAACTGAAAGCGTACGAGCTGCAGGATCAGGGACACGATACGATCGAGGCGAACGCGAAGCTCGGCTTCGCCCCCGACATCCGCGACTACGGCACCGGCTCTCAGATCCTCCGCGACCTCGGCATCCGCAAGATCCGGCTGATGACGAACAATCCCGCCAAGTACGTGGCCATCGAAGGCTTCGGCCTCGAGATCGTCGAGCGCGTGCCCCTCGAGATCGCACCGTCGTCCACGACCCGGAAGTATCTCGAAGCGAAGAAAACGAAACTCGGACACATCCTGGAGTTGGTGTAGCGGCGTGCTTCAGCACGCCGGCGCGCTGAAGCGCGCCGCTACACTTGTGCCATGACAGCGCACACTGGCCCAATTCTCGAGGGACGAGGCGAGACCGACTACGAGCGCTACGTCCGCGTTCCGGAGTTGCTCGAGTTGCAGAAGCCGGTCGACAAGCTCGTCAATCCCGATGAAGCCCTGTTTCAGACGACGCATCAGGCGGCGGAGCTGTGGCTCAAGCAGATCGATTACGAGCTGCATCGCATCGCCGGCGCGATCGGCCGCGACGAGTTGAATCTGGCCGCCGATCTGCTCGTCCGTTGCCGCATGCTGATCGATCTTCTGCGCGAGCAGATCATCATCCTCGAGACGATGGCTCCGGTCGACTATCACGAGTTCCGCGTCGGCGCGCTGGGGCGCGGAAGCGGGCAGGAGTCGCCCGGATTCCACAAACTTCTCGAGGCGGGAAAGCTCATCTGGCCGCGCTTCGAAGAGCTGCTGCGCCGGCGCTCGGTCACGGTGATCGAAGTCGAGCGCGATCCCCGAAGCCACTACGACATCTTTCGACTGATTCAGGGACTGCTCGATTACGACGAGGCATTCATGAAATGGCGGTTCACGCACATGCGGCTAGCCTTTCGTATCATCGGCGCGAAGGTGCTCTCGCTGAAGGGTGTTCCTGCCGCACAACTCGAGTCGGGGACGCGCGAGCCGCTCTTTCCTGAGTTGTGGGAGACGATCAGCGCCCTCACGTCGGAATTCAAACCATCGTATTAAGGACGACGGTTTCTTTCCGTCCCGAACTCGCATCTAACCGAGGGCAGCCTTATCCGTGACGTAAAGTTTTTTGGAGCGAACTTTTTTTCCTAAGACTTCTGGTTTCAGCGCTTGACGGTGAAAAACGCGATCTGTATATTCGCCAGCCACATTGCCTGGAGCGGGCCGGCCGACAGCCTGACAGCGTCCCGCGGAATCAGTTCGCGAACGACAACCTGGGAGTTCTGAGTTCCATGAAAACGAAGTTGTGCCTTTTCGGGGCACTGACATTTTCCCTTTTATCCTCCACGAGTTGTCGGAAAGTGGAAGCGCGGATGGAGATCCGCGAAGCGAACAACGCCTACACCCACGAAGATTACAAGTCCGCCCTCCTGCACTACACGAAAGCGCGGCAGATCGATCCGAAGAGCTTTCCCGAGCTGGAGCGGATGATCGGCTACTCGCGCATCGGGATGTACGTTCCCGAAGACAAGTCGCCGGACAACGAGAAGAACGCCGACCTCGCGGCGGCCGAGCTGCGGAAGTATCTGCGCCGGCGCCCCAATGACCGCATCGCGCGCGAAGCGCTCATCAATCTCTATCTCAACGCGAACCGACAGACCGAGGCCATCAACTACTTCCGCGAGTGGCTGAAGACGCACCCGGCCGACATCGAAGCGGTGCGGTCCATCGCCACGCTCTATTCGAAGCAGGGGAACTTCAACGAGTCGCTGAACTGGTACGAGAAGATCACGCTGCTCGACAAGAACAATCCCGAGGCGTACTACATCTATGGCGTGGTCTGCTATGAGAAGGTTGCCAAGAATCCGCCGGCCGATCCGGCCGAGAAGCTGGCCATCATCGAGAAGGGGAAGGCGGCGTTGCAACGCGCCATCGAACTGAAGCCGGACTACTTCGAATCGATCGTCTACATCAACCTTCTCTATCGGCAGCAGGCGCTCGTCGAGACGGATCCGGTCAAGCAGCAGGCCTTGATGGCCCAAGCCGATCAGTGGAGAAACAAGGCTGTCGAGATTGCGAAGGCGAGGAAAGCCGCCGCCGGGCAGAAGAAGAGCTGAGCGCCCATGTTCGAAACCACAGTCGTCGAGTCGCGCAAGACCAAGATCGGGATCCAGAAGTTCATGACGCTTCCGGTTTCCATCGCGCTTCACGTGATCGTGATCGCCGGCACGCTGTTCGGCGCCATCTGGAATGTCGACTTTCCGAACAACTCGCCGGCGCAGGTCGCGCAGTACTCGGTCGCGGCCGCCCCGCCGCCCCCGCCGCCCCCGCCGCCTCCACCCAAGGCGGCGCCGAAAGTCGAACCGGTCAAGCCGGTCGAAGTTCCGAGGGACATTCAGAACATGGCGCCCACCGTCGTGCCCGATCAGGTCAAGCCGGTCGAGACGCCGGCGACGGTTCAGGGGACGGGTGGTGTGGAGGGTGGGGTGGAAGGCGGTGTCGAAGGTGGTGTGGTCGGCGGTGTCGTCGGCGGCGTCATCACGGATACCGCGCCGAAGCCTGAAGTGCCGCTGCGCGTCGGCGGCGATGTGAAGGCGCCGGTGGTCATCACTCGCGTCGAGCCGACCTATCCGGAAGTGGCGCGCAAGGCGCGCATCGCCGGCATCGTCATCGTGGAGTGCATCATCGACAAACAGGGAAACGTCACGAACGTGCAGGTGCTCAAGCCGCTGCCGTTCGGACTTGATCAAGCGGCGGTCGACGCAGTGAAGCGATGGAAGTTCAAACCGGGAACACTGAATGGACAGCCGGTCGATGTCATCTTCAACCTGACCGTCAACTTCAAACTGAATTAAAGGAAACGCGCGTCCGGCCGTGAGGCCGGATTCGCGATGGAGGAACCACACCATGGATATGAGTCCCGCCGCGTTATGGCATTCGATGGGCAACATGGCCAAGGGCGTCGTCTTCGTCTTGCTCATCATGTCGATCTACTCGATCTGGGTCATGGTCGAGCGCTACCTGGTCTTCACCAAAGCGAAGAATCAGTCGGTCAAGCTCCTCGGAGCGCTTTCGAACCTTCTGACGCGCGGAGACTACGGGCAGGCCATCGAGGTCACGAAGAAGTACAAGGACAGCCATCTGGCGAAGGTCATTGCCGCCGGTCTTCTCGAGTTCGAAGCGACGCGCCGTGACAAACGGACCGGCGATATCGAGGTGGCGGTCGAAGCGGCGCGACAGGGCATGGACCGCACCGCCATGATCACCGTCGCTGAGATGAAAGAGAATCTCGGCGTGCTCGCTACGATCGGTGCAACCGCGCCCTTCGTCGGACTGTTCGGAACCGTCATCGGAATCATCAACGCATTCGGCAAGATGGCCACCTCCGGTGGCGGCATCGCCTCGGTTTCGGCCGGTATCGCTGAAGCTCTCGTCACGACGGCGTTCGGTCTGTTCGTCGCGATTCCCGCGGTCTGGGCCTACAACTACTTCCAGAACCGCATCGACCGCTTCACTGTCGAGATGTCCAACTCCGGCTCGGAGATGTCCATCTACTTCATGAAGGAAGCGGGAGCCGCGCATGATAAGACATCAGTGGCATAGCTCAGTCAGCAAGTTTCAGAAGGTGTCGATGAACTCGGAGATCAACGTCACTCCGCTTGTCGACGTGTGTCTCGTGCTGCTGATCATCTTCATGGTCGTCACGCCCATGCTGCAGAAAGGCGTGCCGATCAACCTGCCGGTCACCGAGGAGCCGGAGCGGACGCCCGACACCGAGAAGCAGCTCCAGATCTCGGTCAAAGCCGACGGCTCGGTCTATCTCGGCTCGAGTGTCGTGCGCAAAGATCAGGTGCAGGCCGAACTGGAACAGATCCATCAGCGCACTCCCGACCGCGAGATCGCGGTCAAGGGCGACAAACTGGTCAAGTACGGCGACATTCTCGATGTGCTCAAGGCTTGCCGCGAGGTCGGCTTCAACGATGTCGGCTTGATCGCCCAGCCGAAGAGGGCACCGGGACAAGGAACCTAAGGTCATGCAAGTAGGTGGCAGCGGTACCGTCAAATCGGACATCAACGTCACGCCGCTGGTCGACGTTGTGCTCGTGCTTCTGATCATCTTCATGGTCATCACGCCGGTCGTGCAGATGGGTTACCTGGTGCGCGTTCCGCCGAAGGCGCCGTCGAACCTTCCTCCGTCGGCGATTCAGGATCAGATTGTTTTGCGCCTCGCCTCAGGCAACCGCGTCTTCATCAACAAAGAAGAGTTGACCATGGACCAGTTCCCGAATCGGATCCGCGACATCCTGAAGGGCAACACGAGCAAGATGGTGTTCTTCTCCGGCGGCCGCGATGTCGACTACGAGTCGACGATGACGTTCCTCGATCTCGCCCGTGCCAGCGGCGCCAAGAACATCGGCATCATCGTCGAGGACGTTTCTCAGCCGTAGCGTGTAGCGGCGCACTTCAGTGCGCCGTCGGCGCGCTGAAGCGCGCCGCTACACTCATTCTCTCCTCGATGCGCAACAGCGCATCGAGCGAAACCCGCCCGCCCCCGATCAGCACGAGCGTCGCACAGCCCGCGAAGAGGGACAATGGGAGCTCGATCCCCTTCATCGCTTCGAAGAATCTGTTCGCTCCCGGCTGCGCGCCATTCAGCGCATCGGGGAGTTGCACGACGGCCACTGCCACTGCCATTGTGCAGCCCAGGAGAAAGGCATCGAGACGCGTGAGAAGCCCGGCGATGAGCAGAATCGCGCCGAAGAACTCGGCGTACGCGGCGATGTATCCGAGGAAGGCGGGGATGTGGTAGCCGGGAAGATCGGCGGCGAAGGCGGCGGCGCCGCCGGAACCGAAGACTTTCGAGTAACCGTGAGGGATGAAGATCAGGCCGATCGCCACCCTCAGAATGAGCGCAGCGACGTCCGGAGCGCGCTTGCTCATGATCGGATCGTTACTCCTCTCGCCTTGTTCGTATCGTTCTATCTTGCCACATTCTGGATCGGCCTCTCGATCGGCATTCCGTTCTTTCAATGGATCGCAGTGATCAGCGCTGTATGCGCGACCACCGCCACGATTACGCTGTGGCATCACGGTCGATGGGACCTCGGACTTCGCGTCGCGCCACGCGTCGCAACGATCGAGCTTCTTGCCGGTTTCTTCTTCGCCGTCGCCTTGATTGGAACCGCCGACGTTCTCATCATCGCGTTCACACCACTTCACCACGTGCACGGCCGAGGATTTCCGATCGCGGAAGCGCTGACGGTGTTCCTTCCCGCGGCGCTTCACGAAGAACTGGTCTTTCGCGGATACCCGTATCAGTTGTTGCGGCGCTGGAAGCGGTGGTTCGCCATCGCGTCGTCGTCTCTCGTCTTCGCCGCGATTCACGCCGGCAACTCGGATGTCACCGCGCTCGCGCTCGTGAACATCTTTCTGGGCGGCATCGTGCTGGCGCTCGCGTACGAGCGCCGTCGACGACTGTGGATGCCCATCGGCCTTCACTTCGCCTGGAACATGATGTCCGGCCCGATCCTCGGATACGAGGTGAGCGGATTCGCGGCGCGGGAGTCGCTGCTGACGACGGTGGTTGTGGGACCACCGTTGGCCACCGGAGGAGGGTTTGGCATTGAGGGGAGCATCGTCATGACCGGCTTGGAGTTAGGTGGGATTCTGCTGCTGTGGAGGATGAATGCAGAATTCAGAATGCAGAATTCAGAATGAAGAATGAAATCGGCGTTTTCTGCATTCTCCATTCTGAATTCTGCATACGCTTTTGAGGAGCCCAATTGAAAGACATCGTCATCGTTGACGGCGCCAGAACGCCAATGGCCGAGTACAACGGCCACTTCACCGACATCAGCGCCATCGACCTCGGAGTCATCGCTGCCAAAGAGGCGCTCTCGCGCAGCGGGTTCGCGCCTGAAGAAATCGATCACGTCATCGTCGGCAATGCGTTGCAAACATCGGGCGACGCGATCTACGGCGCGCGTCATGTCGGTCTGAAGGCCGGAGTGCCGAAGGAGGTCCCGGCACTCACGGTCAATCGTCTTTGCGGATCGGGGATCCAATCGATCATCAACGCGGCCGAGCAGATCGAGCTCGATGAATCCAAGACCGTTCTCGCCGGCGGCATGGAGAACATGTCGCAGGCTCCCTTCGTCGTCCGCGGTGCGCGCAAAGGATTGCGACTCGGACAGGCGCCGATGGAAGACTCGCTCATGGTCGCGCTGCTCGACAGCTACGCTGGCCTGTACATGGCGCAGACGGCGGAGAATCTGGCGCGCAAATACAACATCTCGCGTGAAGAGCAGGACAAGTTCGCATTGCGCAGCCAGACTTGCGCCGCTGAAGCAGTGAACGCGGGACGTCTGCAGGAAGAGATCGTCGCTGTCGCCGTCGGAAAGAAGGGCGAGAAGTTCACGGCAGACGATCACGTGCGCCCCGACACGACGATGGAAGGTCTCGCCAAGCTCAAGCCTGCTTTTTCGAAAGACGGCTTCGTCACCGCCGGCAACGCCAGCGGGATCGTCGACGGCGCCGCTATGGTGACGGTGACCACAGCGCAGAAGGCGAAGGAGAAGGGGAAGAAGCCGATCGGCCGGATCGTGTCGTGGGGAATCGCCGGATGCGACCCCGAGATCATGGGCATCGGCCCCGTTCCGGCGACGCAGATCGCGCTGAAGAAAGCCGGCATGAAGCTCAATCAGCTCGATCTCATCGAGATCAACGAGGCCTTCGCTGCACAGATCCTCGCCGTCGCGAAGGAGCTCGGCGTCGACATGGAGAAGCTCAACGTCAACGGCGGCGCGATCGCCCTCGGTCATCCTCTCGCGGCCTCGGGGACGCGGCTCGTGCTCACGCTCCTCTATGAGCTGCGCCGCCGCAAGCAACGCTACGGCCTCGCCTCCGCATGCATCGGAGGAGGGCAGGGGATCGCCATGATCGTGGAGTCCACCGCATGAAAAAACTTCTGATTGTGCTTTTGCTGATCGCTACGCCCGCGATGGCGAGCATCTCCGTCCGTCGTTCTCCTTACAACGCGAAGAAGGTCGACATCTACGTTGTGAAGGAGCCTCTCACCGACGCGATCGGCGCGCTGGAGATGTACCTGCCCAAACACGTCCAACTTCTGCTCGGAGAAGTTCCGGTGATCACTTATCGCGCGCGCGAGGTGGCGCCAGAGACCGCGCTCCGCGCGCTGGTCGCCGCCGCGAAAGTGCAGCTCACGATCGACGAGGATCACTACTGGGTGCGCAGTCCCGGTGAGCCGACCGTGAGCATCGATTTCAAGGATGCCGAAGCGCGTGTGATCCTGAAATCGATGCAGCGCCAGTGCGGAATCAAAAACCTGATGATCGATCCGCAGGTGCAGGGAACGGGAACATTTCTCTTCTGGAACGTGCCCTGTCGCCAGGCATTCGGCGTCGTGTTGCGCACCCTCGGTCTTTCCGCGGAGACTTACTCAGGCAACATCGTGCACGTGGAGACGGCGCCACACTGATGACGCGCCGCCGAGTCGCGAAGCTCGTACTACTGCTCTTCGTCGCCGGCGTGATCGCCGCGATCTACTTCTCGCCGCTCCGCCAGCACCTCAATCGCAATGACGTCCTCCGCGCCGTCGAGCTTTTCCGCGGCGTCTGGTACGCACCCCTCGTGCTCATCGCGCTCTACGCGATCGGGTGCATCTTCGCGATTCCGGCGAGCCTGTTCATCATCGTCGCCGGTTTCATCTGGGGATGGAAGCTCGGCGGCGCCTACGCGATGATCGGGGGCGTCCTCGGCGCGACGGTGTCGTTCCTCGTCGGCCGTTTCGTGGGCGAAGGGCTGCTACAGAAATTCGGTCGCGTCGGCACCGCTGTGACGAAACAGGTCGATCACGCCGGATTCAAATCGCTTCTCGTCCTGCGTCTGATCCCGCTCTTTCCGTTTGCGGTTCTCAATTACGGATCGGGCGTCGCCGGCGTGCGCCTCTCCGACTTCGTGCTCGCGACGGCGATCGGCCTCGCGCCGTCGAACTTCGTCTTCGCCTACTGCTCCGACTCGCTGTTCAACGGCTCGATGACCGAGGGAGATGCGGTCAAGCGTCTGGCGATCGTGGCGATCCTCATGATTTCTATCGTTTTGATCCCGACGCTTCTCAAACGACGGTTCGGTGGGGCACCGGTATCCTCACCGGCGCAGCGGCGCTGAGCGCGGATTACGCCTGCTCGATGGTAAGTGGCGTGGTTGTCCCGTCGGCATTGCGCCGTACCATCGCGATGTGCTCTCGCTCGCGTACGACTTCGAATCCTAGCGTCTGCAACGCCCGGACGACGCGCGAACGAGGAGCGTCGACCGGGAACTTCATTCATCGACTCAGGTCAGCTTCCGTGATGAACGCTTCCTGAATCGGGGATTCGCTTTCGAGCACATCGTTACCGAATGTGTCGATATGAAAGCGGATGGCTGACTTCACGTCCGAGAGTGCCTCATCGTAGGTCTCGCCTTCACCCACCACGACGCCTCTGAGGCCGACCGGATAGGCCACATAACCATCAGTGTGCTTCTCAACGATGATTTTGACTTGACTCATCGCGCCGATTGTAAGCGCGATCCCTGCCTGACATTGGCAGACACTTGCCAATCTCATCCGTCGGGTATAGCCTTACTTAAATAAGTAAGGATCGGTTCCCCAAAATCAACGGCTTGTACGGCATTGGAGGCGTCCATGATCCGTCTGCGCTCGTTCCTTCTCTTTCACGCAGTGTTGTTGATCGCACCACTGTCGAGGGCCTCCGACCCGCCTACATTCGGCGATCCGCTCTCAGGCCTGACCGCCGCAGAGGCGGCTGCCTTCGCTGCCGGCAAGGTCGAGTTCGCCGAGGAGGACGGCATTGACGAGGGCCTCGGACCGGTCTTCAACGAACGCTCGTGCGGGGAATGCCACAACGTCCCCGCGATCGGCGGTGGCAGCACGCGCGTCGAGACACGATTCGCCACGATCACCAACGGCGTATTCGATCCGCTCACGCAGTACGGCGGAACGCTGATGCAGGATCATGCGATCGGTCCCGCCGACGGGTCGCCGCACCAGTTCCTCGCGGAGACCGTGCCGGGCGCTGCAACGATCGTCGCGGGCCGCCGCACCACACCGCTCTTCGGCCTCGGCCTCGTCAACGCCACGGATGACTCGACGTTCGTGAATCTCGCGATGCAGGAATCGCTGCTCGGGGATGGAACAGCGGGTCATGTCGCATACGTGACGAACGTCAACACCGGACTCCGAGACGTCGGGAAATTCGGTTGGAAGGCCCAGGTGCCGTCGCTTCTGATCTTCTCAGGCGATGCGTATCTGAACGAGATGGGCATCACGAATCCGATCTTCCCCGATGAGAGCTGTCCGCAAGGGGACTGCAGTGAGCTGCAATACAACCCGATGCCCGGTCTCAATGACGATGGCAGCGGCGTGCGCGCGTTTCGAGACTTCATGAGGCTGCTCGCGCCGCCGCCGCGTGGACCGATCACGTTCGAGGCCCTCATCGGTCAGGTGATCTTCAGCGCGATCGGCTGCGATGCCTGCCACACGCCGACGCTGACGACGGGATCGAATGCGATCGCAGCGCTCGACCATCAGGTCTATCACCCGTATTCGGACTTTCTGCTGCACTACATGGGATCGCTTGGCGACGGGATCAAACAGGGCGATGCGACTCGACGAGAGATGCGCACCGCTCCGCTGTGGGGATTGCGGATGATCACGACGTTCCTGCACGATGGCCGCGCGACGACGCTGCACGACGCGATCGTTGCGCACGACGGTCAGGGGAAAGCGGCGCGCGATCGCTTCATCGCCTTGAGCGCGATCGAGAAGTCGTATCTGCGAGCATTCTTGAAATCGCTGTAGGAGCGATCACTTGATCGTGATGCGATCGCT
The DNA here is from genome assembly GCA_036001325.1 of Thermoanaerobaculia bacterium. Classification (GTDB taxonomy): domain Bacteria; phylum Acidobacteriota; class Thermoanaerobaculia; order Gp7-AA8; family Gp7-AA8; genus DASVHS01. The sequence goes on along the minus strand of DASYUK010000423.1, from coordinate 19,649 downwards.
GCCGGGGTAGGCGTACAGCGTGTAGACCTCGTCGCCTTTTCTCGCCGTGGCGACGCCGTGATAGCCAGGAAAGAGAGAGACATCGCCGACGACGTGCGCGCCGTCGGTCTTGACGAAATCGAGAAGGACGCGCTCGGTGTCGTCGCCGTCCGCCGTATGGAAGACCTTGGGAGAGGCGTACGGAATCGGTCTACCGGACGGATCGGTGAGATGCAACTGCTCGATGATGAATCTCACTGCGCCACTCACTGATGTCCCGCCTCCAGATCTCGTCAAGCGCACTTGCAACTCGCGCACCTGTTGCAACTGATTGTGTGCACAATACCGTGTTATATTGATGGACCCGCCGCCCGGCGGCGGACACGGTCATGATCGAGATTCAGGTTCATCCGAGCGATATCCGTCGCCGCGTTCGGTATTTCTTCTTCGATCGCCGCCGCGTCGTGATCGGAATTTGTTCGCTCGCCCTCGTGCTGGCCGGCGTGATCGGCTCGATGGTCGCCGCCCCGACCGTCATTCGCCGTGTCTACAAGACCAACTATCTGAATTCGATGCGCCAGGAGCGCGACATCCAACGGCAGCGCTTGCGCGAGAACGTCGTGCAGATGTCATCGCTCGAGCGCACGCTCGAGGAGCATCGCGTCCGCGTCGAGAAGCTCATCACCGTCTACGGCCTCGACCGTTCCCTCGGCCAGGGCGGTTTCTCTACTTCGCTACAGAAGCGTGACACGACCAGCGAGCAGCTCAGCGACGCGCGACACCGCGAGATGTCGCTCAAGAACGCGATGAAGCGTCTGCAGGAACAGATCGAGCTGCTCCAGCAGTACGAGCGAGCGAACTCGGAGATGGTGCGGCACACGCCGTCGATTCTTCCGGTGCCGAATGATCAGTTCGTTCTCACTTCGCCGTTCGGCTCGCGCATCAATCCCTTTACGCGCGTGACGGACTTCCACAAAGGCCTCGATCTCTCCGCGCCGCGCGGCACGCCGGTCTATGTGACCGCCGACGGCGTGGTCACTTTCGCCGGACGCTACCCGCTCCGCCGTAGTGTGAACTGGTGGCGTTTCGGAAATGTCGTGGTCGTCAATCATGCCGACCGCTTCATCACGATCTACGGACACCTCGATACGATCAACGTCCGCGCCGGTCAACATCTGAAGCAGGGCGACGTCGTGGCAACGATCGGCTCGACGGGATGGAGCACGAACTCGCATCTGCACTACGAGGTGCGCAGCGATCTGGAGAATCCCGGCACGTACATTCCGATCGACCCGCGCATTTACATCCTCAACTACGAGTGGAACAATGAAGCCTCGCTTCTGATCCGGTCCAGGGCGAGCAAGGACTACAGCAACTTTGATCCGCTGCCTCCGGCATTCATCGGGAGAAGGAGGGTGTGAAATGAGCGCAGCCGCCGACCAATCGAACTTTCCCACGATGATCATTCCTCGTGGGACCGAGATCAAACTCAACAACCACGGGCAACTCTCGATCAAGACGCCGGGGAATCTCGTCATTCAGAACTCCGGCAACTACTCGGAGATCGAGTCGACGAACGGATCGATTCGCATCGAAGAGAACGTGGCGGTCGAAGCAGTGAGCGTGCGCGCCGGTCAGGCCTGCTACATCCAGGGGACGCTGACCGCGTGGAAGGTGCACGCGGAGCGGATCACGCTCGAGGATCGCGCCAAGGCTTTCATCATGGTGCAGGAATCGAAGCACCTCGAGCTCTCGAAATTAGCGCGTCTCGTCGGCAACTTCGCGAACGAGAAAGAGCTCTATCTGATGATGGGGAAGTTCACATCACAGCTCCGCGAGCTTCCGGGCGCTGTCGACATACACTCGCATGCGCCGCTGGCGGAAACGCATGCACCGCAGATCCCGGCGGCGAGAGCGGCCGATCCCGATCATCTCCGCGCCGCGCAAACGATCCTTGAGCAGGAGGTGTTGCGCACCGATCTCGAGCCGGCCGAGGCGGAAGCCGTGCGCGAGGTCTTATACGGGTTGCGCGAGCGGAACCTCCCGCGCGTCGCTTCGATTTTCCGCGACGCTTTCGGCGAGCTGCGCACGCCGTCGGATTCGATCCGCAAAGCATACGACCACCTCGAGCGTTACTTCAGCGCGAAGGCGTAGCGGCACTCCGAAGCCGTGGTCGGCATCACGCTTTCGAAGCGAACCGTCGGTGTCATCGGTTCAGGCACCGAGGAGCATGACGATCTGGCGGGTGAAGTCGGCCGGCTGTTGGCGTCGCTCGGCGTGAATCTGCTGACGGGAGGAGGAAGCGGCGTGATGACATCGGTCAGCCGAGCATTCACTCGCGCTCCTCGAAACACCGGAATCTGCATCGGAATCATTCCGTGTCTCAGCGAGCGGCAACGCGCAACGCCCAAGCACGGTTATCCCAATCCGTTCGTGGAGCTCCCCATCTACACTCATCTACCGCACAGCGGCAAACGCGGGAAAGAGGATCTCTCTCGCAATCACATCAATATCCTCTCCTCTTCCGCGATCATCGCTCTTCCGGGATTCGACGGGACCTTGTCGGAGGTAGAGCTCGCGCTCGAATACGCGCGACCGATCATCAGTTACGCGAATGATCCGAAGCAGGTTCGGAACTTCCCACCGTCGGTGCCGCGGGCGACGCATATCAGCGCGGTCGAACAGTTCATCCGCCACCACATCTAGCGACCAACGACTGAGCCTTAGTCCCTGGTCCTTAGTCCTTGGTCGTTATTCCCTTTAACGACTAACGACCAACGACTAACGACTAGTTCACCGCCAGCCGTCGTAGTCGAAGACCGGCTGCGGCCGCCGTCGTCGCGTCCCACCCATCAGCACGATGAGGATGATGCCGCTGACGAATCCGCCGATGTGAGCGAAGTACGCGACGCCGCCCAGATCCTGCGCATCGCGCACGCCGAGCGAACCCACACCGCTGAAGAGCTGTAGCACGAACCAGAGTCCGAGGAGGATGACGGCGGGGATCTCGCGGATGGTGACGAAGAAGAAGATCGGGATCAGCGTCGTCACGCGCGCCTTCGGGAAGAGAATCAGATAAGCGCCGAGGACTCCCGCGATCGCCCCCGACGCCCCGATGGCGGGCACGGTCGACGAAGGATTCGCGATCGCGTGAGTCAGCGAGGCGATGATCCCGCACAAGAAGTAGAAGATCGTGAAGCGGACGTGGCCGAGGCGGTCTTCGATGTTGTCGCCGAAGATCCAGAGGTAGAGCATGTTCGCCCCGATGTGCAGAAAGCTGCCGTGCAGGAACATCGAGATGAACATTCGCTCGGTGTCGAGTGCGAGGTACGACACAGGCGACCAGAAACGCGCCGGAATGAATCCGATGTTCATGATCGCCGGCTGCAGATTCCGTCCGAGCGACAGCTCCCACAAAAACATCAGGACGTTCACGATGATGATGAGCATCGTGATGACGGGAACGGTACGGCGTGGATTGTGATCGGTGAGAGGAAGCATCGACTATTTCAGGCGGCGCGCCGCTGCGGCGGGATCGATGATATCGATAAACATGCCCGTGGCGAGCTCGAAGCCGGCGATCGAGGTCAACCGCGGGAAGACGTCGATGTAAAAGTGCCCCGCTCCCTGCCTCGGAAAGTTCATGAAGAGGATGTTGTGCGCGGCGGCGATGCTGCGCGTCGCGCGGACGGCGCTTTGCAGAATCGTGGCGAGTGCCCCGACTTCGTCATCGGTTAGCGAAGCAATCTCCCCTTTGTGTCGCTTCGGAACGATCCATTGTTCATACGCATGCTGCGATCCCGCCGGAGCGGAGCGGTTGAATGAATCGTTCTCTTCAATGATGTTTTCGCTAGGGCCGCAGAGCGGACATGAGGATGCTGCAGCGAACGCCGCGGCCTCGCGCGCGATGCGCACAGGCACAAGCGGCAGCGGCATGAGTTGCGAGTGGAGATGATCGATCGATGCCCCTGAGCGTTCCCCTTCGTTCTTGAAGATCGAAACGTAGGCACTCTCCGCGTGCGCGCGGTAGCGATCGCAATAGACGGACACGACTTCGGTCGCGTTATCGATGCCGTCGAACGTCGCGTCGTGGCGATTCGACTCCACGATGATCTCGTGTCGCTCGACGGCCGGGTATTTGTTCGGGAACACGCGCACGCGCCAGGGATCGCCGGCGCGGGCGATCTCCGGAGGCGTCATCGACTCATTGCCGGGACAGAAGGGACACACGATGGCGTCCTCGCGTCCGAACGCATTCGGCCGGGCGGCGCGCTCGGGAGCGAAGACGATCGGCTCGCCGGTGATGGGGTGGTGGCGAAACGCCATCAGCGCAGTCGCTCCAGCCGTGCGGCGAGCGCCAGCCGCTGCACGATCCCTAGAATCGCGAAGGCGATGAGCAGGACCGTGAGCCACTCGGTGATCGTAAGCGCGGCGAAGCGCGCCCCCATCCATCCGTTCACCGCCAGAATGGACGACGCGATCGGGAACACGATCAACGCGAGCACGAACTCTCCTCGTCCGACATTCTCATAGTGGCGCTCGCCGTATGTCGCTTCGATCTGCGTGCCGATGTAGCCGTTGAGCATCACTGCGATGAGCGCGATCGCGGTGAGCTCCTGGCGCACGCCGCTGCCGATCATCCAGCCTGTCGCGATGGCAGAGTCGCTCACACGATCGCCGACGTGATCGAGAAAGTCGCCGAAGCGCGTCGACTTCTCCTGAACCCGGGCGACGATGCCATCGAGTGCGTCACAGAACCCGCCGGCGGCGATGAAAGCGATGGCGATGAGAAAGTGCCGCGAGTACAGAAGGCCGGCGGCGATGAGGTTCAGAACGAGCGCGATCGCCGTGATGGCGTTCGGACCGAGCGGCGATCGGCGCGCTAGTGGAGTGAGCCAGCGCGAAAGGCGCTCGCGCCACACGTGCATGGGAGAACGATAGCAGGGCCGGATGAGGGGCGGCCCCTCACCCGCCGCTTCGCGGCACCCTCTCCCGGGGGGAGAGGGGATTTGCTCAATAAATGATCACTTCATCCCCGACCTTCGACATCGCATACAACTTCGCGATGTCTTCATCCCCGAGGCGCACGCAGCCGTGCGAGACTCGCTGCCCGAGCGTCTCGGTCTCCTGCGTGCCGTGGATCGCGTAGCCGTCGCCGATGTTCAGACGGTAGCGGCCGAGGACCTGGTCAAAGTGGCGCTGCGGCGAGTCGACGGGCGGGATGACGATGGCATCGCCGGCGATGATCACCTTGCCGGGCGGCAGCTCTTCGACGTGACCGCCGTAGTCCTTCACAACCGTCTTGCCCTGCAGACGCAAAACGGGTCCGCTGCTTCCTCGAAACCAGCTCCAGATGCCCTCGTCGCGCTTGCCGGTGGGGTCGCCGCTGGATGCATCGATTCTTCCGCCGGGATTGAGATGCACCACGCGCATCCCTTCTTTTCGCGCCATCTCGACGTAGTGCCAATCGGGAGGCACCCAGACCGGATTCTCTTCCTTCGACCGGACCTTGAATTTTCCGATCGGTGTATCGAAGACGAGCGTCCTTCCGTCGAGGGCCAGCGTCGTCCCTTTGCCGGTGGAGCAGACGGCCTCGAGGATCTCCTGCCCATCTCTGCGGACGTAGACCTTGTTCTCTTCCGTCGAAACGATGATCGTCTGTCCGGTGTCGGGAAGATCGTCGGTCTGCTTCTCGACCTGAGCGACCTTGTTCTGCAGTTGATTCAGTTCCGCGGCGCGTTGCTGCGCCGTTTCGCGCAGTTGTCCCGCTTTGTTCCCGCTTCGCTCCGCGATCATCTCGTCGATCATCGCGACGCGATCGAGGCGCCGGTCATCGCGAATATTGATCCACTCGCCGGCCACCGCGAACGAGGCGAGCCCGATGGCGAGTACGAGAAGTGCCCAACTTCCGAGGAGTCCGATCCAGCGTGGCATGTCTTGGCTGATAGATCGTGGGTCGTAGGTATCGGGGGCCTTTGCGCGCTGATTCCCCCGATACCTACGACCTACGACCTACGACCTTTCTAAAAGATATACACCCGTGTCTCTTTCGTAATCCGCGGCCAGATCGCCGCCAGATCCTCCTCCGGAACCATGTACGAGCCCGGCTTTGGTCCCTTCAGCGGACTCTCCGCGGCCGGCGGCGAATGAATGACATAGTTGTCAGGTAAAAAAACAATGTATCTGCCCAAACCATTCTTGATCGTCGGACGCGTCTCCGGCGGCGACTGACCGTTCATCGCGTACAGCCACACCGGCACCGTCCAGGCAGCATTCTCGTCCTTTCCTACGACGTTGAATGCGCCTTTGAGCGACACGAATGTCCACGTCTTCCCCTGCCACGTGATCGTTTTCGCCTCGCCGATCTGCACATCGCAATCGCGCGCGACATCCTTCCCGATTCGAAACTCCATCTTGCGGCGCTTCGTGTCGATGGAGATGTAGAAGTCCTCGCCCTGGAGACTCTGCAGGAACTGCATCCGCCCATCGAGCTCCTTCGCCAACTGCTCGCGGGTGAGGTCCATCTCGGAGAGCTCTTCGCGGATGCGATTCAGCTCGGCGGGATTGCTCGGCGTCGGTTGGAAGAAAACAGCCGTCTGCCGGCGGATGGTATCGCGATGATGCTTCGCGTACGCAAACGTGGCGATCGCGATGATCAGCAGGATGAGATTCAGCCACAGCGGCGGCCGTGGAAACGCTCGCCGCTCAGGTCCATTGGGACGCATCGCTGATGACCTAGGCGAGCAGCGTGCCAATCTGATCCGGAGTTACGATGCGCTCATGGCCGAAACCGCAATCGACGAGTCGTCCTCACTCCTCCTCGAACGCTCGGCTCAAATCGCCGATGCGCTGCATACGCAGAACCTGCCCAAGTTGCGGCAGGCGCTCTGCGATCTGCATCCCTCCGACATCGCCGAACTCGTCATCGCCTTGCCGATGAAATACGAGGGCATCCTCTTCCGCGTCCTGCCGCGGCAACTTGCCACGCGCGTCTTCGCGTATCTGCCGCATGAGTATCAGGAAGAGTTGCTGGCGTCGCTGTCGGGACGAGAGGTCGAGGAGATCATCAACAATCTCTCCGACGACGATCGGACACGTCTGTTCGAAGCGCTGCCGGCGGAAGTCACGCGTGAGCTGCTGAACCGTCTCTCACCCGAAGAGCTGAAGAGCGCTCGGGTATTGCTCGGATATCCGCCCGATGCCGCCGGCCGGTACATGACGCCGCACTACGTGTCGATCCGGCCGGAGATGACGGCGGCGGAAGCGCTCGATCATGTTCGACGAACCGGGCGCAATCAGGAGACGCTGGCCGTCGTCTACATCGTCGACAAGGATGGGCGCCTCGTTGAAGATCTCCGCCTCGGTTCGCTCGTGCTGGCGGATCCGTCGACGCGCGTCACCGACATCTCCGATCCCGAGCTCGTGGCTCTGCCGGCGATGGCCGATCGCGAAGAAGTGCTGCGCGTGTTCGAGAAATACGACAGGATCGCGCTGCCGGTCGTCGACGATGAGCACAAGATGCTCGGCATCATCACGGTCGACGATGTCCTCGACATCGCGGAGCGCGAGAACACGATCGACATGCAGAAACTCGGCGGATCGGAAGCGCTCGACGCGCCGTACCTCGATGTCAGTTTCTGGTCGATGGTCCGCAAGCGCGGCGGCTGGCTCTCCGCGCTGTTCCTCGGCGAGATGCTGACGGCGACAGCGATGTCGTACTTCGAGGCCGAGATCGCACGCGCGGTCGTGCTCGCGCTCTTCGTGCCGCTCATCATCAGCAGCGGCGGCAACTCCGGATCGCAAGCGACGTCGCTGATCATCCGCGGCCTGGCGGTGCGCGATCTCAGCCTGCGCGACTGGTACCGCGTCTTCCGTCGCGAGATCTTCTCCGGCGTGGCCCTCGGATCGCTCCTCGGCTTCATCGGATTCCTGCGCATCGTCACGTGGCAGAAATTCCATTTCGCCAACTACGGTCCGCATTACATGCTCGTGGCGTTCACGGTGTGGGCGAGTCTCATCGGGGTGGTGGCGTTCGGATCGACATCGGGAAGCATGCTGCCATTTCTGCTGCGGAAGATCGGCTTCGACCCGGCGACGAGCTCAGCGCCGTTCGTGGCCACGCTCGTCGACGTGACCGGTCTCGTCATCTACTTCACGATTGCGGCTGTGATTCTTCACGGCACACTTCTCTGATCGCGTCGGCGAGCTGCGTTATATCCTTGCCGTCGCTGATGTAAGCGTGCGCGTTTTCCGGAACGAGGGTCTCAGCACCCGCCGGAATCAGCACGACCGTCGGAACGGTCAGCGCGTTGAGACGGACGGTTGACGCGCCGGTGCGAAGATCGACGATGACACACGCATACGGATTCGCGTCGAGAAGCGCGAACGCCAGATCATCCGATTCGGCGGCGTGAACTTCGAAGTCGGCTCTGAGATGCCGTTCGAGCACACCGGCGAAGTTCAGGTCGCTGCTGACGACGAGTACGGTTGGCCGCACGGATGTTGATGCCGGGGCGCAGTTTACGCTCATCGGCAGTCGCTTTGCAGTTCATCAGCGCGAGAACGCGGTATGGACGACGACGACCTTCAACAACTCACCGAAAAGCTTCGCCGCGGCCGCGAGAAGATCGAGAAAGCATTGTCGGAGACGTTGACCGATCGCACCGAGGATCTCGTGAAGCGCATCGCTGAAATGCGCGAACGCATCGAGAAGCAGGGCGCCGACAAATAGGCCTTGGAGTGCGGCGGCTTGCCGCCGCCTTATTTGCGCGTTTTCCGGGCCCTTACTCGCCTAGCCGACAAGCGCGTGAACGGCACGACCTCTTTGCCAAGCCGTGAGTGAAGTCGCTGTCTCTCCACATCGAGGTCATAGCGCGCCTGAAGATTCAGCCAGAACATCTCCGAAGTCCCGAAGAACTTTGCTAACCGAAGCGCCGTGTCTGCGCTGATCGATCTCTGTCGCTGAACGATTTCGTTGATCCGGCGAGGCGGTACGCTTGTGTCCTTAGCCAAACGGTACTGCGAGATGCCAAGGGGCCGCATGAACTCCTCGAGCAAAACTTCGCCAGGATGGATCGGTTCCAGAGTGTTCGCCATCTTTCTCCTCAGTGGTAGTCGGTGATCTCGACGCCGTAGGCGTTACCCTCTCTCCAGACGAAACAGAGTCGCCATTGGTCGTTGATTCTCATGCTCCACTGTCCTGCTCGATCTCCACTGAGTTTCTCCAACCTATTGGCAGGAGGAATCCGCAGGTCTTCGAGAGTCGTTGCGGCATCAAGCATTCGCAGCTTCCGAAGTGCGACTCGCTGAATGTCCGAAGGCAGCTTCCGGGATCGCTGCAGATTGAATATCTTCTCGGATTCAGCGTCAGCCCAGCTCTGAATCACTCATTGTTATATTAACGCGCAACGTTAATAACGTCAAGCGTTACTATCCGATTCCAGCGAGCACCTGGTGTTGCGTTACGGACGACTTCGGCGATAGCGTACGCGGTCATGAAAATAGCGCTCTGGTTGCTCATCGCGCTGCTCGTCTCGCCCGTCTATGCCGGCTATCGCGTCGTCCGACATATCGCAGTGGGAGGGGAGGGTGGGTGGGATTACCTCACCGTCGACGATCCGCTGCACCGTCTCTTCGTGTCGCATGCCACGGAGGTCGATGTGATCAACATCGCCACGGGCAAGAAAGTGGGCGTGATCGACAAGCTCGAAGGCGTGCATGGCATCGCGGTCGCGCACGATCTCGGCCGCGGCTTCATCACGAACGGTCGCTCGGGAATGGTCACCGTCTTCGATCTGTCGACGCTCAGTCGCATCGCCGACTGGAAAGCGACAGGCGACAACCCCGATGCGATCCTCTACGACCGAGCCAGCGGCCGGCTGTTCACGTTCAACGGTCGCGGACAGAACGCTACTGTCTTCAACGCGAAGACTGGCGAGGTGATCGCGACGATTCCGCTGGAAGGGAAGCCCGAGTTCTCCGTTGCCCGCGGCGACGGCGTCGTCTACGTGAACATCGAAGATAAGAGCGAGATCGCAGAGATCGATGCGAAGAACGCGAAGGTGCTGCGCCGCTGGTCGTTGGCGCCATGTGAGTCGCCGAGCGGCCTCGCGTTCGACGTCAAGAACGATCGGCTGTTCAGCGTATGCGAAAACAAGCTGATGGCGGTGAGCGACGCGAAGGCGGGGAAGGTCGTCACTACGCTGCCGATCGGCGCAGGTGCCGACGGCGCGGCGTTCGATTCCGCCAAGCACGTCGCGTTCAGCTCGAACGGCGCCGACGGCACGATCACGGTTGTGCGCGAGGTCTCGCCTGACAAGTTCGAAGTTACAGACACGATTCCGACGGCGCGAGGAGCGAGAACGATCGCCCTCGACGAGCGCTCACATCACCTGTTCGTTCCTACGGCGAAGTTCGGCGCGACGCCCGCGCCGACGGCGGAACGGCCGCGCCCGCGTCCGAGCATCGAGCCGGGGACATTCGAGGTCATCGAAGTCGCGCCCTAACCCGTGGACGACGCTCTACGAATTGTTTCCGACATGAACGAAAGGATCTGGCGTGCGCTCAGGAACGCTCTGGATGATTTGAGCGAAGAGGAGATCAATTGGCGGCCGCTTCCGCAAGCCAATTCGATCAACGTCATCGTGCGACATCTCCGCATCGAAGCGGAATGGCACCTCGATAGCCTGGAGCGTGGCGCGCCGATGCCCACCGTAGTAACGTCGCCCTCTCAGGAGGCGATCGATGCTGTCCCGTTGGATTTTGTAGAGAACTTCAAACAACTCGAGAATTTCTACACACGTTTTCTAGAGATTCTCCGCACCTCGACGCTCGCATCGGTAAAGCAGCAAACTGCTGCGGCCTACGGGCAAGCGGCCGAGAGTGAAGGTCGAAGGTATCTGCTGGCGTATCACCAGGCAACCCACGTGGCGATGCACTGCGGCCAGATCAGGATGATCCGCAACCTATATCGCAAGACGCGCGGAGAGCCGGCGCGATTTTTCCCTGAGAACCCGACATACCCCAACTAGACCGGCTCCTCGGCTACCGCCATTCGCGGTCTGCGGATCGCCCACACCGCCGCCAGGAGCCCGAGTGACGCGCCGAACGTGCAGACGATTGTCGCGCCGGTCGGCAGGTCGAGCTTGAACGACAGCAGCACGCCGAGGGCGGTGACAAGGGCGCCCATCGTCCAGCCGATGGCCAGGCGCGTGCCGATGCTCCTCGCGAACAGCATCGCCGCCACCGACGGCACGATCAGATACGAGAAGACCAGCAAAACGCCGGCGATCGCCACCGACGACGTGACCACGAATCCGAAGGACGTGTAGAAGAGAAAATCCCACAGCTTGAGGTTCGGGATGTTTTCTGCTTCGCCGGTGTTCGCGCCCACCGAGATGGCCAGGAGCTTCTTCCTGAAGATGTAATGGAACACCCCGACGAGTGAATAGAGCACCGCGGTCTTGAGGAGCGTGGCCTGGTCGACCGCAAGGATGTTGCCGACGAGCATGTCCTTGAGGTGCTCGGTCTCCATCGTCGCTTTGCTCATCGCCAGGATCGCCGCGGCCGCGGAGACGGCGTAGACGATACCGATGATCGCTTCCTGCGGCACGCGCGTCTCGCGATGGACGCGCGTCAGCGAGAAGATCGCCGCGCCCACGATCGTGAATCCGAGCGACCAGAAATAAGCGACGTTGCCATGAACGTCATATCCGCGCATGACAGCGATCGTCGCTCCGAGAGCGGCGATCTGCGCGAGCGAGAGGTCGACGAAGATGACCCCTCGCTCCACGACATGAACGCCGAGGTAAGCGTGAATGCCGGTCAGGATGAGACCGGCGATGAACGGCAGGAGGAGAAACGAAAGAATGTCCATCACCGGAGAGCCTTCGTCAGTTCGCTGATGTCGTAATCAAAGAGCTTGAAGTAGTCGTCAAGGCCTGCCTTGCCGCCAACCGACGGGTAGATCACCACCACCTTCGCCCCAGTTCGCGCGGCGATGACATTGGGCGTCTTCCGATCGAAGTATGGCTCCATGAGGATCGCCTTGATCTTTTGAGCTTTGATGAGATTGATGATTTCCAGTGTGTGCGATGGCGACGGAGGGATGCCGGGTTTCGGTTCGACAGTGCCGGCGATCTGCAGGCCGAAGTGTTTCGCGAAGTTCGGCAATGACGGGTGATAGTCGATGATCTTCGCGCCGCGATAGGGCGCCATGAGAGCGAGCCAGCGCTTGTTCGCCTCGTTGATGCGGATCTTGAAATTGTTGAGGCGCTGGTCGAAATAGGCGGCATCTTCCGGGCGCAATTGCGCCAGCCGATTGCGAATCTGAATGGCAATGCGAACGGCATTCGCCGGATCGAGCCAATAGTGCGGATTCCCCAACGGATGGACGTCGCCCATGGCCCGAGTCACCGCGACCGTCGGACGTTCGAGAATCTCCACACCTTGAGAGACGTCGAGGTAGCCGGTCGCTCCTGGACGAATGTTGTTATTTCGGCTCTGCTCGATCAGCGGCGGCAGCCACCCGATCTCGAGGTCAAGGCCGACCACTTCGAGAAGATCGGCCTTTCGCAGAAGGAGAAGAAAACTCGGTTTCGCCTCGACGAAATGCGGGTCCTGATAACCCTTGGCGATCGAGGTGACGGTGACTCGATCACCCCCGACCTCGCGCGTGAGTGATGCCAGGTCCTCAGTCGCCGTGACGACATTCAGCTTGTCGGCGCCGACCAGATTGCCGGCGAGAAGTACGACCGCGAAAAACAGCAGAATCCGTTTCATTCGGTTCTCCTAGAACACGTGCGCGCCGTGCGCGCCGATCGAGAATTGCAATTGCAGAAGGAGCTCGTTGACGGAGCGGCCGACATCGCCGTAGCGAGTTCGCCTGAGCTGTCCGCGAATCTGGCTGAATTCAGATGGCCAGAAGGTGAGCGTGGCGGACGCGCCGCGGTCGCTGAAGCGCAGCGGCTCGATGTCCTCGCCGGTGATGGCGCGATCGGAGGCATCGACTCGTACGCCGGCAAACCAGCGGCGCTCGAGTTGATAATCGACTGAAGCGTAGAAGCCCTTCAGGCGGCGGTCGAAGTCATCCCGCTTGTTGGTGATCGCCTCCAGGCGTCCAATGAATGAGTTGTAGATGCTGCGCTGCAGCGGCTTCCATCGATACGTGAGATCGATTCCGGCGAACTGATTCTTGCCGGTGTCCGCTCCCGCCAGCGATCCACGCGCATAGCTGGTACCGACCTCGATGTTGCTGTTCTCGCTGATATCGCGGAAGGCCTTTAGATGCGCGTTGTAGAAAAGATCATTCTGGTGATGACGTTCGAAGACGTTTTCCACGCTGCCACTGAAAACCTCGCCTGTTGCCTCTAAGAAAACGTTGAAGGGATTCGGAACGACTTTGCTGACCGACAGACCGACATCATTGAGCCCTTCTTCTCCGAAGAGATTGTGGATGACCAGTGGTTGATCGATCCACGGCCGGACGTGCGTGTGCCACGTGTTGTCCTTTCCGAAGAATGCCTTCATCTTTCCGGCTTTCGCGGTCAGGTCGTACGGCAGCGTAATGAAATTCGCGTATCCCTCTTCCAGCTCGAATCCCTCAGGAGTCAGGGAGAGAAAGAAATTTGCCTTCGCGTACGGATCGATGAAGGCCTGGAATGAGACTTCCGCCTCGTCGAACCCGATCGGTGGCCGCTCGTCGCCCGCACCGAATTCGTATGGGTTCACGCGACCCGCTTTACCGAGAAAGTTGCCGATCACCGACATATCGGGATTGAAGACCTTTGACGCAGCCGGATTGAACACGTTGTTGATCGTTTGAACATCAGTCAGCGCCGCGGGCGGCGTTTCCCTGGTCGGGGTCTGTTCCGAAGTTGCGGCCGTGGCCGCCGCCGTCGCCGGCTGGGTCTGTACGGTTTCGATCTTCGTCAGATCTTCCGGCTGCGCTGGCGCGGCGCCTTTGAGCGCATTCAACTCACTTTGAATGCTGTTGGCCTGACGAAGAAGCTCATCGAGTCTGTTCTGTAGTTGCTGAATCTTGTCGTCCTGCGTCTGCGCGATGAGCGGCGCGGATGAGAATGCAAGGACGAATACCAGTACGGCGTAGCGGGCCATGGGCTCCTCCTTTGAGCTGAAGCGTTGCGGTAGACGAGTGAGAGGTCTACGCGGGAGGAGCGCGAGAGGCACGCGGGGGTTGCGGTTCCTGGTCGTGCGCAAGAGGCACGACGAGAACGAACGTGCGATCAGCGAGAACAGGCGCCGGCACCGTCGGTGCGACCGATGTGATCCGCGCGGTGGTGGTCGCGCAGACTGCGCACAGCGAGTTTGCCGGCGAGCTGTCGGTCAGCGGATGGGTGTGCAGTACTGGCACGGCAGCGATCGCCGCCGCGATCAGTACGACGAGACCGAGCCTCTTCACGGTCACTTCAAGCAGTCTCATGCCGGACCTATTCCGCATGCAAACCGTTCACCTGTCGTAATAATCGAGCGACATGCTGCCGAACGACGTCGCCGTCCTGACACATCTAGTAGGTTTCCTCATCGGTGCGGCGCTGTATGCGATGCTGTTCGCGCTCGTCGTGCGCAAACGCGTGCTATCGGCCAGCCGGCCGCCGAAAGGATGACTTGCCGTTTTCACACGACGAGTGGTCGGGTGCACCGGGTCTACGGCTCGTAACCGCTTTGTTTCCGGCGCGGAATAAGCATCTGTTGTGTAGGATTGACTGGACAGGAGATCGCAGATGGCAGAAACGACCACCACAACCGCAGTTCAACAGATCACCGACGCCGACTTCGAGAAGACCGTTCAGGCCGGCAAGCCCGTCTTCATCGATTTCTGGGCGCCATGGTGTGGCCCCTGTCGCATCATCGGCCCGATCGTTGAAGAGCTCGCTCCTTCGTATCAGGGGAAGGCGGTTATCGGCAAGGTGAACGTCGACGATAATCCGATGATCGCTCAGCGCTTCGGTGTGACATCGATCCCGACGCTGATGATGTTCAAGGATGGCAAGCTCGTCGATCGCGCCGTCGGCGCGATGCCGAAGGGCGAGCTGCAGAGGTTTATCGACAGAAACTTGTGAGCTGTGTAGCGGCGGGCTTCAGCCCGCCGACGGCGCGCTGAAGCGCGCCGCTACACCAGGGCGCCGAAAGGCGCCCTTTTTTTGACCCCACGGCTCCGTGCCTCGGTGCCGCCCCCTTTGACGAAATGGGCGTTACGTGTTGAGCGTCGGGCGAGGTCTCGACGCGGAGGGCGACACCACAGCCAGCATATAGCAGAATGCGCCGGCATGCTCGCCGTCAGGGTGATGACCTACAACATCCAGGGGCACGCCGCGAGCGGGCGCCCTGATCACATTCCGAAAATCGCCGAAGTGATCAGCGCGGCGGCTCCCGACGTCGTCGGTTTGCAGGAAGTGCACTGTAAGACGCGCGCTTCGATCATCGATCAGGCCGAGCATCTGGCTGCGCTCACGCGCCTTCGTCTCGCATTCGGACGGAGCTGCAGCATCGAAGGCGGCGACTACGGAAACGCGGTGTTGACACGTCACGCGATCGCCGCATCACACGTTTATCCGCTCCCCGGATCGGGAGAGCCGCGATCGCTGCTCCAGACCGACATCGCGATCGATGGATCGCGGTTTGCGTTTTTCGTCACGCATCTTGCGGCTTGGGGCCGTCTGCTGCGCGTCGCGCGGCTTCGCCAGATCACGGAGCTCGGCGACATCATCGCGCGCGGCGCCTTCCCGCACGTCTTGTGCGGTGACTTCAATGTCCCACCCGGCGCGGAGGAGATGGCCTTGCTGCTTTCGCACGGGCACCTGCACATCTGCGGCGAGCCCCGCGAGGCGACGTTTCCCATGACGCGACAGCGACTCGATTACATCATGTGCGATCCGCGTTGGGAGTTCGTCTCGAGCGAGGTCATCCGGCGCGGGCCCTCGGATCACTGGCCATTCATCGTCGAGCTGAAGCTGAGATCGGACTAAGTTTTTATTTCACAAGCAATTACAGGCAGCTCTGCACGGCATCGATCTCGCAATTTTCACGGCCGGAGGTTGAACATAAATGGCTACGAAACCTACGACCAGAATTCAGGCAGCGATACTCGCGCTGACGCTGATGGTGCCGGCTGAAGGTGCGTTCGCGGCGACGAAACATCACCGTCATCGCCACCATTACAGCCGAACGCGCGGCGCAGTCGTCGGCGCCATCGCCGGAGCCGCCATCGATCACAAGAAGCCGCTCAAAGGCGCGCTGATTGGCGCTGCCGTTGGTAACGCGGTACAGGAGCTGCGGAACAAAAAGCAGTAATCGCGAAGCCGCTGCCTGCCCGCGAAAGAGCGGGCGATGAGCAGGTTTTGATCTACGCAAACAGTTTCATGTCAGAAGCCTGCGCATCAGCGAGCAGATCGAGGAAACGCGCGCGCTTGATCTCGCGTGCGCCGAGAGCCTCCATGTGCGGCGTCATGACCTGACAATCGAGCCACGTGGCGCCGCGGGAGCGGAGATGATCGATGAGGTAGAGCAGCGCCAGCTTCGACGCGTTGCGCGTTCCATGAAACATGCTCTCGCCCGTGAAGACGCCGCCGGAGTCGACGCCGTACAAGCCACCGACAAGAACGTCGTCTTCCCACACTTCGACGCTGTGCGCGTCGCCGGCTCGATGCAATGCGGTATAGGCGTCGACGATGTAAGGCTCGATCCACGTCCCATCCTGGCCTGGCCGCGGCGCGTCGGCGCACGCTTCGATGACATCGCGGAACGCGCGATCGATCGTGAACGCATAGCGCGAGGACTTCGTCGCCTTGCGCGTACTGCGGCCGACATGCATCTCGTCGAAGAAAATCACGGCCCGCCGGCGCGGCGAGAACCAGGGGAGGGGAAGACCCTCGTGCGGCCACGGAAAGATCCCGTGCCGATAAGCATCGCGCAGAGTCTCGACGCGCACATCGCCGCCGACGGCAACGATGTCTGTGCGTGAATACCTCGGATCGGGAAAGCGGGACACGTCAGTACGACAGCGTCAGCTCGTCGCCCGTCGCATCGACAATCACCTTTCCACCACCCGCGAGCGTGCCGAACAGAATCGCGTCCACCAACGGCTCTTTGATCTTCGACTGGATCAGCCGAGCCATCGGACGCGCGCCAAACGCGCGATCGTAGCCGTTCTTCGCCAGCCAGGCGCGGCCGCCTTCGCGCAGCTCGAGCGTCACATTTTTCGGCGCGAGCTGCGCGCGCAACTCATTGATGAACTTGTCGACGACCTGCTCCGTGATCGCGAAGCTCAACGCGTCGAACGCGATCCAGGCGTCGAGGCGATTGCGGAACTCCGGTGCGAACGTGCGCTCGATCGCGCCGCGACCGCGTCCGCTGCCGGGATTGTTGCGGAAACCCATGCTGCTGTCGCTCATCTCCCGCGCGCCGGCGTTGGTCGTCATGATCATGATGACGTTGCGGAAGTCTGCTTTCTTGCCGTTGTTGTCCGTCAGCGTGGCGTGATCCATCACCTGCAGCAGGATCGAGAAGAGATTCGGATGCGCCTTCTCGATCTCGTCGAGCACGAGCACCGAATACGGGGTGCGGATGATCGCGTCGGTGAGCAGTCCACCCTGATCGAAGCCGACATATCCCGGCGGCGCGCCGATCAGCCGCGACACCGTATGCGGCTCCATGTATTCGCTCATGTCGAAGCGGATGAACTCGACGCCGAGGGCGACGGCGAGCTGCTTGGCGAGCTCGGTCTTGCCGACGCCGGTCGGACCCGAAAAGAGAAATGAGCCGATCGGCTTGTCGGGATGGCCGAGACCGGAGCGCGAGATCTTGATCGCGCTGACGAGCTGTTTGATGGCGTGGTCCTGGCCGTAGATGACTTTTCGCAGGTCCGCCTCGAGGTTGCCGAGGCGCTCTTTCTCGTTCTTCGCGACGGTGCGCGGCGGGATCTTCGCCATCCGCGAGACGACCTGCTCGACCTCGTGCTCGCCGATCTGTGTGGGGCCGGCGATCTCGCCGGCCGGCGCCGCGATCGGCGGCGCCACACGTTGCATGCGCACTCTCGCGCCCGCTTCATCCAATA
This sequence comes from Thermoanaerobaculia bacterium, assembly GCA_036001325.1. Classification (GTDB taxonomy): domain Bacteria; phylum Acidobacteriota; class Thermoanaerobaculia; order Gp7-AA8; family Gp7-AA8; genus DASVHS01. The sequence continues at coordinate 1,597 of DASYUK010000423.1, read as the reverse complement.
CATCGATGGCTTTATCCGGCAGATGTTTGTCGTGGATGTATTTCGCCGACAGCTCCGCAGCGAGCCGCAGCGCTTCCTCGGTGAACAGCACGTGGTGATGCTGCTCGTAGTACTGCTTCAGTCCGCGCAGAATCTCGACGGTTTCGTCGACAGTCGGCTCGCCGACTTCGATCTTCTGAAAGCGCCGCGCCAGCGCGCGATCGCGCTCGAAGGACGCTTTGTATTCGGCATACGTCGTCGATCCGATGCAGCGCAATTTGCCCGAAGCAATGGCGGGCTTGAGAATGTTCGACGCGTCCATCGTGCCGCCGCTCACCGCGCCGGCGCCGACAATCGTGTGGATCTCATCGATGAAGAGGATCGCGTCCTTCTTCTCCATCAACGCGCCCATCACTGCCTTCAGCCGCTGCTCGAACTCGCCGCGATATTTCGTCCCGGCCAGCAACGCCCCCATGTCGAGCGACCAAACCTCGGCGTTCTTCAGCACCGGGGGCACCTTCCCCTGATGAATCATCAGTGCGAGCCCCTCGGCGATCGCGGTCTTGCCAACCCCCGGCTCGCCGACGAAGAGCGGATTGTTCTTGCGACGCCGGCAGAGGATCTGGATCGTGCGCTCGAGCTCGATCGTGCGGCCGATGAGCGGATCGATCTCGCCCTTCTTCGCGCGCTCGAGCAGGTTCGTGGCGAAGGATGTCAACGGATCGCCGCGCGTGCCGGTGTCTTCGTCGGGGGAAACGAACGCCGGCTCGCGACCCGGAGCTTCGGAGCTCTTGGCGATACCGTGCGCCAGGTAGTTGAGGACGTCGAGCTTATTCACGCCCTGACTGCGCAGCAGGTAAACCGCCTGCGAACGCTCCGCCTGATAGAGCGCGGCGAGCATCTGCCCGGTATCGACTTCCTTCCGGCCGGAGCTCTGCGCGTGCAATTGCGCGTACTGCACGACGCGCTGGAGCATCGTCGTGAGCACCGGCTGCAGCGTCGTCTCGTCGGGCGCCTCTTCGAACGTTTTCTTCATGAAGTCGTCGACCTGCTTCTTGAGCACGTCGACGTCGCCGCCGCAGGCGCGGATCACGCCGGCGACCTCCCGGTCGTGCAGCAGCGCATAAAGCAGATGCTCGAGCGTGACGTACTCGTGACGCCTTCTGAGAGCTTCGTTGACCGCGAACTCGAATGCTTCCTGGAGACCTTTGCCAATCATCAGATTTGTTCCATCGTACACAACAGCGGAAACTCGTGCTCCCTTGCCAGCGACGTCGTCTTTTCCACCTTCATCTCGGCGATCTCGAAGGTGTAGATGCCGGCCACGCCGATGCCTTTGACGTGCACATTGAGCATCACCTGGATCGCCTGCTCCTCCGCCATGGCGAAGATCGACTGCAGTACCCACACCACGAAGTCCATGGTCGTGTAGTCGTCGTTGTGCAGCAGCACTTTGAAGAGCGGCGGCTTGTCGACCTTCTCTTCGCTTTCCGCGACGGCTGCCTCTTCATATCGCGAGTCGGGCGGGAGCATGGATGTGTATTAACGCATTGTCCTGGCGAAGGATTTCGAGGTCGTCGGTCGTGGGTCGTAGGTGCCGGGGGCCTTTTGGCGCTGA
>DASYUK010000422.1:0-21216 GCA_036001325.1 Thermoanaerobaculia bacterium | reverse complement strand
GCGAACAGAAGGAGCAGAACCCCGAGACGAAGCGGATCGCGCTGCTCAACAAGATGGATCTGCTCAAGAAACACAAGCTCCTTCCGCTGATGGAGCGCTACGGCTCACTCGATCTGTTCGACGAGATCATTCCGATCTCCGCGGCGAAAGGTGAGGGGGTCGATGAGCTGGTCGACATTCTCTTCGCGAACATGAAACCGGGAGAAGCGATCTATCCGACCGAGGACTACACGACGCAGCCGGAGAGATTTTTTGCGGCGGAGATCATCCGAGAAAAGGTCTTGCACCACACGTCCGACGAACTTCCGTACACGACGGCAGTCTCTGTTGATCGATTTGAGGAAGACGAAGAGAAGAACCTGATCCGCATCTGGGCGACGATTGTCGTCGAACGCGAGTCGCAGAAGCCGATCGTCATCGGGAAAGGGGGCGCGATGGTGAAGCAGATCGGTACCAAAGCGCGCCTCGAGCTCGAATCGATCCTCGGCGCCAGGATCTTCCTCGACCTCCATATCGCCGTTCACGAGTCGTGGCGCGAGGACGAACGATTTCTTGGCGAGCTCGAGTGGCCCCTCTAATAACTAATGTTAAGATGCGCGCTCCATCACCTCCAAGGAGAGATCTATGACCATCAGAAGTGTCGTGAGAGCTACGGCTTTGGCCGCATTGATTCTCCTGTGCGTCGCCAGCGTTTACGCTGACGTGTACGGGTCGATCAGCGGCGTCGTACGCGATAACAGTGGCGCGCCCCTTCCGGGCGTGACCGTGAGCCTCACCGGTCGTGTTCTTCCGAAAGGACGCGACACCGTCACTGAATCGAGCGGTAACTATTCGTTCCAGAATCTTCCGCCTGGCACGTACACGGTGACGGCGAATCTGGCCGGGCTGGGAAGCGTACGCGGCGATGCCATCGTCGCTGTCGACAGGGACACCACCCTCAATCTCAAATTGAATCCCACGGTGTCGGAGTCGATCACGGTATCGGCCGCAATCCCTGCCGTCGACATGAAGTCGACTGAAGTGAACTTCAACTACGACGCCAAGACGATCGAGAAGCTGCCGCTGCCGCGCACGTATCAGGGCCTCTTCCAGTTGGCGCCCGGCATCGCCGCCGGGACCGGCTTCGCACCCGTCGCGGGCGGCGGCCGTCAGGAGAACATGTTCCTGCTCGACGGCGCGAGCGTGACGAATCCTCTGTTCGGCTACGTCGGCATTGGCAATACGGATACCAACGAGCTCGATATCGAGGATTTCAACGTGAAGCGCGGCGCGTTCAGCGCCGAATTCGGACGCGCGACCGGCATGGTCGTCAACGCCGTGACGAAGTCGGGCACGAACGAGCTCCGCGGCGCGATCCGGCAGGAGTTCCAGCCGGGCGACTGGGCGTCGACCGCGAAGGACCCAACCTTCAGCGCGAACACGAACCGATCACGGACGGCAGCGAATATCGGCGGCCCGATCTGGCGCGATCACATCTTCGGTTACGCGTCGGGACGCTACGAGACGATCAATACGACCGGCCGCTCGAACTTCTTCGGTCCCGTTCCGGATGAGAAGCAGACGATCAAAGAGGCGTTCGGTAAGGTAACAGTGTCACCGACGTCGTCGCAGTTCCTTTCCGTCGGTTACCGTCACATTCCGCTCAATGACCCGAATTACGGGATTGGCGCATTTGACCTGCCGGAGGTCGCATACGCGTTCAAGAATACGAATCGCATCGGCACCGCTGACTACAACTGGAACGCAACGAAGAATACACTCATCGAAGCGAAGCTCCTGCGTTCCAGCGAAGCCAATCATTTCGTGGCACACACGGATCTCGGATTCAAACCGCCATTCAACATCAACGATCTCCGACACATGGGAGCAGTCCAGATCCCGGATCCTGGCGGCAGCGGACGGCTCGTCAACGCCGGTGCTAACTACGTTCGCCTGAGCACGCAGGACTACAAGAACAATGACAACAAGCTGGCGGTGTCGCAATTCTTTGATTTCGGCGGCATGAACCATCAGCTCAAGGCGGGCGTCGGCTACAACTACGGCGAGGAACATCTGAGCCGGCTCTCGAACGGGTGGGGAATCGTCACTGTCCTGAGCAATCAGATTCGCGCCGACTACTATCCCGATCAGCCGCCGCTTCTGGGCTACGGCAAAACGTACAGTGCCTATGTGCAAGATTCCGTCACGGTCAATCCGCGCCTGAACGTGAACGTCGGCGTGCTCGCCAATCGTGATGAGTACGGACAGGAGTGGCAAGGGCAGAAGCTCACGTTCCTGAAGTTCGGCTTCGGTGACGAGATCCAGCCGCGCATCGGCGTCAACTACAACCTGCGCGCGAATACGGGCGACAAGATCTACGCGAACTACGGCCGGTACTCGAACATGGAGCAGAAGAGCACCGCCCGAGGGTTGGCGCCGCACACGATCATCTTGTCGAGAGCGACTTTTAACCCAACAACCGGAGCGCTCATTTCCGACATCCCGCGCAGCGGAGCGAGCTTCAACGCAGTCATTCTTCCGGGCACAAAGCCGACCTACACCGATGAGTTTCTGCTCGGTTACGCGACGCCGTTCGCGTCGCTGTGGTCGCTGGACACCTTCGGCATGTTTCGCGACACGAAACGCTTCATCGAAGACTTTCCCGACCCGATGCCGTTCGGTGACTACTTCGCCGGCAACATTCCGGCGAAGCGGAGATATTACGGAGTCACTTTCGATCTGAACCGCCGGCTCGCAAACCGCTGGTCGGCTGACGTCAACTACACGTGGAGCCGGCTGTACGGCAATTACGATTTCGATGTTCCCGGCGGCGCCGGCACATACAACACTGCGTCGGCAATTGATGACGGTCCCGGCATCATGGTCACTGATGCCTATCGCTTTGGTCCATTGCTCCAGAACCGCACGCACGTGTTCAAAGCGTTCGCCAGCTACGAAATCATTTCCAATCTGAACCTCGGCGCCTACTACCGATTCCAGTCCGGCGCTCCGTGGAACGCACTCGGTCGCGACGTTCCCTACCAGGGGTTCCGCCGCTATCTGAACCCGGTCGGCACCTTCCACACGCCGAACTGGCAGAACGTCGATCTGATTGCATCTTATGGATTGGGTCTTGCGCGCGGAATGCGCGTGTCGGTTGAGGGTCGAGTGCTGAATGCGCTGAACAAGCAGACGGTGCTCACGGTTGATCGAAGACAGTACTTCGATCCCGCCGTCTCCACGGATACAGCGCCGTGGATCGGGCCGCAGGCAACCACGCAGCCGAACCCCGCTTTCGGTACCCCGACATCGTACGCAGACCCGCGGCGCTATATCGCCTCGGTTCGTTTCGATTTCTAGATCTCTGAAGAAGCAGTCGCAGAACGCCCGGCGCTATCCATGGCGTCGGGCGTTTTTCTTTTTCCTGGCCGCGCTCTGCGTGAAAGGGGCGGTGCTCTACGCGCTCTACGACCATCCGCTGCTGCAGCCGCGCGGCGAGATGGACACCGCCGCGTACGTCGCGCTGGCGGAGCACTCGACATCGCAACCGTACTTCGTTTCGCCGCTGTATCTCTATTTCCTGCGCGCGGTCGGCGTATCCCTCTTTGCCGCGCGCATCGTGCAGATCATCCTCGGCGCGCTCGCCGTCGTATTGATCTTCGACACTGCGCGGCTCTGGTTTGGCGAGCGTGCAGCGACGATTGCAGCGAGCCTCGCGATTCTCACCGGCGTCATCTCGTTCTATGAAGTGACGATTCTGCAGGCGGCGCTCGATCCATTCCTTGTGGCGCTCACGCTGTGGCTACTCGCGCATGCCTTGCGAGGCGCAGACGCTGCACGCCTTGCCGCAACCGGCGTCGTCCTCGCTCTCTTCGTCCTCAATCGACCGAATGCGTTGCTATGGGTGCCGGTTCTCTGTGTAGCGGCGTGCTTCAGCACGCCGTCACGCGCCGGCGCGCTGAAGCACGCCGCTCCACTGCTGATCGCATTCGCTCTGCCCGTGGCCGCGGTTGCGACGCGCAACTACGTCGTCGCTCACCAGTTCGTCATGATCGCGTCGCACGGGGGACTCAATTTCTACATCGGCAACAACGCCGCTGCCGACGGCACTTACCATCACGTACCCGGAATCCGTCCGACGATCGGGGGTCAACAGGAGGATGCGCCACGCGTTGAAGCGCAGGCGGGGTCGTTCTATCGCCGCGCGTGGGGCTGGATCCGATCGTATCCCTTCGCTGCCGCGCTGCTCTTCGCCCGAAAGATCGCCTACACCTTCAATCAAGCGGATCTCGCGCTGAACTACAGCTACTCATATTTCGTGCACGATGTCGTCTCGCCGCTGCGTTTCCTCATCGTCGGGCCCTGGCTTCTCTTTCCGCTCGGACTCGTGGGCGCAGCGCGCAATCTTCGGAACCGGGCGTTCGCCGTATGGGCAACCTTCATTCCGGCGTATGCGATCTCAGTGGCGATCTTCTTCGTCTCATCCCGCTATCGATTGCCGCTGTTGATTCCGATGTGCATCACCGCCGGCGCATTCTTCGTCGGCACGCGCATCTGGCACGTCGCGATCGCCGCGCTGATCGCCGTCGGCGTCTGTTGGAACTTCGGCCTCGATGAAGGACGCGCGCACGAGCGCACGAACATGATCGTCTATCTCATCGAGCAGGATCGCCTCGATGACGCGGCGAGGCTGATCGCCAACACCGAGACGATCACACGCGATCCGGCGACGCTGCATATCCGCGGTGCAGGCGCGTACCGAGAGGCGGGAATCCGCTACGTGCAATCGAATCAACCGGAGAGAGCGCTCGCGGCATTCGAAGCCGCGCATCGACTCGATCCCGCGGATGCGAGCAATCTTCTCAACATCGCTGTGCTGCAGGCGCAGCGTGATGACATAAGTGCGGCACGAGAGAACGCGCGTGCCGCTCTCCGGCTCCGTCCAGACTATCCGCAAGCGCAAGGACTGCTGCGCGCCCTGGAAGGGCGCTGATGCCGCGGGTGTAAAATCCGCCGCACCAGAAGGGAGAGATCGATGCGTTTGCGGATTCTGCTTTTTTCGTTCCTCGCGATTCTGATTTGCGCCGCACTTTTTGCCCAGCAGACCGGATCCATCAGCGGCAAAGTCACAACCGAAGGCGTAGGCCTTCCAGGCGTTACCGTGGAAGCCCGCTCAAACATCTTGCCGCAGCCACGCGTGACCGTCACCGATTCGAACGGGGAGTATCGCCTGCCCCAACTACCGCCCGGGTCGTATACAGTGACCTTCAGTCTCTCCGGCATGCAGACCGTGACGCGCAAGGCGGAAGTTCTCCTCGGACAAAACACTCCAGCCGATGTCACGATGGGTGTGCAGGCGGTCTCCGAAAGCATCACCGTCACCGCCGAAGCGACCCTTGTCGACAAGACATCGACGCAGATCGAGACGGGCATCTCGCAGAAAGAGATTCAGGCGTTGCCGGTATCGCAGAATTACGGCGACCTGCAGAAGCTGATTCCCGGTGTCATGTACACGCAGGACGCGGTGCGCGGTCCGAGCGCCGGCGGCAGTGGTCAGGACAATGTCTATCTCTTCGATGGCGTGAACATCACGATGCCGCTCTTCGGTGTTCTTGTTGCGGAGCCGAACACGCACGACATCTCGCAGGTCAATATTGTCAAAGGCGGCGCGAAGGCAATCGACTTCAATCGCGCCGGCGGATTCCTGATCGATTCCGTCAGCAAATCGGGTACGAACAGGTGGAGCGGTGAGCTCGGTTACCAGGTACTCAATCGTAGCTTCGTCGCCGATCCGCGACAGACGAACTCGACGTACGCTCAGGATCGTAACTGGACGACGGTAAACGCCGGCGGCCCAATTCTTCCTGATCGCTTGTTTGTCTACGGCTCCTATTACCGGCCGTATTACACGCGGTCGAATCAGGCCAATCTGTATGGTCCGCTGCCGAAATTCACGAGCAAGCGCAACGAGGAGTTCGGGAAGCTTACGTTCACTCCCACCCAGTCGTGGTTGATCCACGGCACTTATCGATACTCGCACCGTGTCGACACATCGGGTGACGATTTCGGAACTCGCATCGCACCAACCGCGGGCAGCGGCTCGGAGACGAAACTGCAGATCGGAACCCTCGAAACGTCGTGGATCGTGAATCCAAAGAGCTTCGCGACGTTCAAGTTCACGGATTTCCGCAATCCCGGATTCGGGCGCGCAGACATTCTCAGCAGCGCGCAGGTCTCAACGACAATCGGCACGCAGCTCGACATCAACAATTTCGATAAGATGGGCCGCCTGAGCGTTCCAACGCCGTTACCGGGCAACACGACGCAGAACGCATTCGTGCAACCATTCATCGACAAGTACGGATACGTGCTGAATGGCGTACGCACCGGTGGTGGAATCGTCGGCTACGGCGCAAACTCGCGTGATGACGACAGCTTCTTCCGCAAGGCTGGCCAGTTTGGATACAACTACACTCTGGGCAGCAGCATCACGCACGAACTTCACGTCGGCTATCAGCGCTACAACGATGCTGAGGATCTCGTCCGGGCGTCGAACGGCTGGGGTCTGCTATCGATCCCGGCGGGTGTCGGCGCTGCCGGAACTTGCCCGGCCAATGCCTGCGGCACGTCGAAGCCGGCGTTCTTCGTGGCCGCGTTTCAGCAGCAGGGAACTGGCGCGGTGCCGAAAATTCATTCCGAGTTTCATTCGCAGAACATCGAGCTCAACGACACGATTCAGTGGTCCAACTGGTCATTCAATTTGGGAGTTCTCGCGAGCAATGATGTCTTATACGGCCAGGGTCTCGCCAAGGCGGACAACATCGCAGGTTTTGTGAAGTCGCCGGGCACCAAATACAAGATGCATGAGTGGGGATTTGGCGACATGATCCAGCCGCGTCTCGGCGCCACGTGGGCGTACGACGGACGCAATACCGTGTGGTCGAGCTACGCTCGCTACAACCCTGCTGCCAACTCTGACGCTCGTGCGGCTTCGTGGGATCGAGGTCTCGCCGTCACGATCAACGCGTTCTTCGATGCGAATGGAAAGTTGATCGGCGTTCAGCCGAACCGTTCGTCGACGGGCAAGTTGTTTCAGCCCGGGATCAAACCGCCGCAGATCGATGAGTACATGATCGGCACGGCACGCCAATTGACATCACGTTGGTCTGGCCGCCTTTACGGCCGGTACCGCCACGGCACGCATTACGTCGAAGACACTCCCAACGACCAACGACTCGCCGCCGACACGCCCGCGAGCGTACCCCACAAGCTCTACATCCCCGATTTCGACGCGCGCGTAGCGGCCATCGGAAATCCCGGACTGTCGTATGTCATCGCCAATCTCGATGGCGCATTTACCAAGTACCTCGAGGCGACGGCGGAACAGGAGTGGCGAGGCGACAGGCTGGTGGTGAATGGTTCCTACACCTGGAGCCATTACTACGGCAACTTCGATCAGGACAATACGACGTCCACTTCCGTCAACGACATGGCCTCGTTTATCGGCTCATCGTTCATCGGTGATGGACCGGGTCGCCAGATCTGGAATTTCAGATACGGCGATCTTCGCGGCGATCGCCGCCATGTCCTGAAGCTGCGCAGCACGTACTTCCTGCCGTGGCGCGCAAGTGCGGGCGCGTTCGCCGTCTATCAGTCAGGTCAGCCCTATCAGCTCGAGAGCGTGCTCCCGTATCGGCCGTTCACAGGATCAACGAACGACAACGGCCGGCTCGCTGAGCCCGCCGGATCGCGCAGGAGTCCCAGCTACTATGACCTCGATCTCAACTACACCCAGAACTTCCCGCTCACTCGCGGAATGAATCTGCAGTTCGCGGTCGACGTCTTCAACGCGACGAACAATCAGGAGGGCTACAACTACGAGACACGCATCGGAACTCTCGGTTTGACCACAGATCCGAATGTGCCCTCGGTGCCCTTGCCACCTTCGATCTCACCCTCGAGTCTGCCGGCCGGCACCAGTCCCAACGCACGCGTGAAGGCTCCGTATCCGAATACTTACTACGCGCCGCGACGATTCCAGATCGCGGCCCGCATTCAGTTCTGATCACTGAAACAACCGCTCACGCGCGATCAACTCGCGCGTGAGCGGAGTGGCATGTTGACGCGCCGTCTCGATCCGGGACGGCGCTTCTGCTTCATGCAGCAGAACGCTGACCTGCGCGCGCTTGAAGAGCGCCATCGCATACCCGGGATCGTTCGCCGGCACACGATCGAGCGCATCTCTCGCCTCGGGTAGCCGCCGCGCGGCGAGGTAAAGGACGCCAAGCTCGAGATTGTTCTTGAACGCCGCGCCTTGCACGGCGCATAGCCGCTCGAACGTCGCGATCGCTGCATCGGTTTGCCCAATCGCCATCTCCATTTCGGCGAGCTGCAAAAGTTCGGCAGGCGAGGCTGTGCGCAACGCGTAGATCCGCTGACGCAGCGAGACCGCGTCTTCGATGCGTCGCTGACGTTCGCGAACCACGGCCAGCGCCTCGAGTGCGGGCAATCGATCCGGCGATTCGGCGACGATTCGCTCGAGTAGCGGCACAGCCTTCTGCCAATCCTTTGTGCGCGTGTAGTGCAGCGCGAGATATGTCCGGACGTCTTGCGAATCGGGCGCGATCGCTTCAGCTCTTTTGAATGCGGCGAGCGCTTGAGCGTCATGACCAAGCGATGAGTGCGCGGTCGCGAGACGTAGGGCCGCGTCGAGGTTGTGCGGATCTTCGGCGAGAATCCGTTCGAGCAGCGGAATGCACTGCGCGTACTGTTCGCGCACAAACAGCGCTGCGACGTGATCGAGAATCGCAAAGAGGCGTGTCATCTCCGCGGGCCGCGGCGCGTCCGCTCGCACGACCGGCTTCACCGTCGAAGCAACGTAGCCAAGGCTGGCGAGTTTGCGGCGGCCCTCATCGTCGAGGTTGTTTGCGGCCTGTTCGGTCTGCGGCGAAGGAATCGGATACTCGTGCAACGCCGCACGAACCGGGCGCGAGAGATTCGCCTGCGCGCCGAGATGGCGCGTCTCGCCGGGATCGGCGACCACGTCATAGACCTCAGTCCGGCCAGCGAGGATCGTCTTCAGACGACCTTCGACCGCCATGACCTGCGGCTGCCATCCGTAATCGAGGAACGGCTTCATCGCTTCACCGACGACGACTTCCTGATTCGCGCGACGCAGCGTGTTCGTTGCGTCGAGGCCGGCCCAATCAAGGATGGTGTGAAAGATTCTTCGCGTGCTGACCGGCGCGTCATTGATCCCCGGAGTAATGCCGGGACCGATCAGCAGCAACGGAACATGCACGGTCGCCTGATACAAAAGGTCGCCGTGCTGTGCCTCGCCGTGATCGCCGAGTCCCTCGCCATGATCCGCGACGATCACGAACGCCTTTGGTCCTTGCACCTGCTTGTCGAACGCATCGACGAGCCGCCCCAACTCCTCATCCATGAATGCAACCTCGCCGAAGTAAGGCTGCTTCGCGTACTTCGTCTTGAAAGGCTCAGGAGGTGTGTACGGAAAGTGCGGGTCGTAATAGTGCACCCACAGAAAGAGCGGCTGTGGCGAGCTCTGATGGAGATACTTGATGACGCGATCGGTCGTCTCTTTCGCCGGCCGTTCCGCTTTCCCTTCGCCGAAGTCTTCGTCATAGACATCGAACCCGCGCGCCAGTCCGAAGCGGCGCGCCAGCGCAAACGCCGACACGAATGCGGCGGTCCGATATCCCGCGCTGTGAAGGCGCTCCGTCACGAGCGGTTGATTTTCGGCAAGATATCGCCCGTTTTCATGAACACCATGTCCCGCGGGATAGAGACCGGTGAGCATCGACGCATGCGACGCGAGGGTCTGCGGAACAGTCGCATACGCGTAACGGAATCGAAGACCGCGTTTGATCAACGCGTTGTACGCGGGCGTCTCGACGTTCTTCGCTTCCGGCCCGATCGCGTCATCGCGCGTCGTGTCGAGCGTCACGAGGAGGATCGACGGGCGGGGGGCGGGCGGGGGAGTGACGGTGTGCGCGCGTTGGCAGGCGATGAGAGTGATCAGGAAAAGGAAGCGTCGCATTTGAAAGGTCGTCGGTCGTAGGTCGTAGGTGCCGTGGGCCTCGTCGCGCTGAGGCCCCCGGTACCTACGACCAACGACCTACGACCCAAGAATACAATCGCCGCATGCTGAACTACATCTGGTTCGCGTTGATGGCGATCGCGCTCGTCGTCGCCATCTTCATGGGCACTGCTCCCGCAGTCACCAAAGGCGCCATCGATTCCGCGAAGACCGCCGTCGAGATCGCCCTCGGCCTCGTCGGGATCATGACGCTCTGGCTCGGCATCATGAAAGTGGCCGAGGCCGCGGGACTCATCTCGCTCCTCGGCCGCATGCTCCGGCCGTTCAGCCGGCTGCTGTTTCCGGAGATCCCGCCGGAGCATCCCGCGATCGGGGCGATGATCATGAACATCGCCGCGAACATGCTCGGTCTCTCCAACGCGGCGACGCCTCTGGGGATCAAGGCGATGGAGGAGCTGCAGACGCTCAACGAAGAGAAAGATACCGCCACGAACGCGATGGTGACCTTCATGGCTCTCAATACAGCCGGGATTCAGCTCATCCCGGCGACAATCATCGCCGTCCTCGCCGCTGCGGGATCGAAAAATCCGACAGCCATCATCGTCACGACGATCGTGGCGACCTTCTCCGGCGCAGTTGCCGCGGTCACCGCCGCAAAGATCCTGCAGAGGTTCTTCCCACACGAAGAGCGCGAGGTCGAAGTCGAGGTTGCCGAATGATCCGTACGATCCTCGAACAGATCTCGCTCTGGGCGATCCCGGTGTTGCTGGTCGGCATCCCGCTCATCGGCATGGTCCGCAAGATCAAGGTCTACGACACGTTCATCGAAGGAGCGAAGGAAGGATTCCAGGTTGCGGTGCGCATCATCCCGTTTCTCGTCGGGATCCTCGTCGCAATCGGGATGTTCCGCGCGTCCGGCGCGATGGATCTGCTGACGGATGCGCTCCGCCCGGCGATGAGCGCCATCAACTTCCCGCCGGAGATCTTTCCGCTCGCCGTGCTGCGCCCGCTGTCGGGAAGCGGCTCTCTCGCGTTGGCGACCGACATCATCAAGCGATACGGACCCGATTCGCTGATCGCCCGCATGGCCGCGACGATGTACGGCAGCTCCGAGACACTGTTCTACGTCCTCGCGGTCTACTTCGGCGCGATCGGCGTTAAAAAAACGCGTCACGCCATTCCGTCCGCGATCGTCGGCGACATCGTCGCCGCTCTCGTCGCGGTCGCCATCTGCACCTGGATGTTTTAGGGCGTGTCGAAGCGCCGCTGAATCTTCTTCACTTCGAAGGCAGCCATCCCGACGCCGATCGTCAGGAGTATCAGACCGACGACGAACTTGACGAGCGCGCTCGCCGTCTTCGCGGCGACGCCGAACACCCACGCGCCGAGGATGAGCCCGACAACGCCCAGAACGCCGGCGCGGATGGCTACGCCTTTCGCAGTGTCACGGAGAGAGAGCGGTTGTGTTTCGTCCATGCCTCGTGATCAGAGCAATCGCCGCGCCGACGACCATCGCCATCCCGGCCGCGATGAACTTGAAGCGGTCGAGGAAGAAAAATGAGGCGAGCGAGATCAGCGTCCCCAGAATGGGGATGATCAATCCCGGCGTGCGGAATCCTTCGTTCAGTTTGCGAAGGCGTGGAATCGCCGCGCAGGTGAAGAGATACGTGGTCAGTCGCGCCACCGCTGAAAGCAGGGCCAGCTTGGCAAACGTGCCGCCGAGAGCGAGCGCGAGCGCGACGAGCATGTGAATCGCGATGGCCACCGTCGGCGTGCGAAAGCGCGGATGGACGTAGCTGATCAGACGCAGGCGCGGCCGATCGAGCGACAGCGCGTACAGCATGCGCGACCCTTCGAACATCGTGCCGGAGTTCGTCCCGGCCATCGATAGAACCGCACCGAGGGTGATGATGATCGCCCCGGTTGACCCGATGATCGCAGCCGCCGCGTCGGCGATCGGCGTGCTCGTCTTCGACAGATCGGGGAGCGCTGACATCGCGCCGAGCTGTGTCAGCACATAAATCGCGGCGATGGCGAGGATTCCGACGAGCAGCGCCAAAGGAAGATCGCGGCGCGGGTTCTTGAACTCTCCGGCCGGCACGCCGAGGTTCTCGAAGCCGGCATAGAGGAAAAGCATGAACAACCAGACATCGTTCCAGTTCGTGCCCGGTCCGGGAAGTTGCAGCGACGCCGGAATCGGATTGCTCTTCCACATGATGAGCGCGAGGACGATGAAGCCGACGAGCGGGATCAACTTTCCAAACGTGAAGACGTAGATCGACGCTGCGCCATAGCGGACTCCGACGAGATGGATGCCGGCGAGAATGGCGATGGAAATGATGATCACCGCGGCTCTCGCGTTGCCGGTTCCGATGGCGGGGAACAACCGCGCCAGCGCGAGCACGAAGCCATTCGAGAGCGAGGCCAGCGATGTCACGCGCGCGATCCAGTTCATCCACCCGGTTTCGAATCCGATGAAATCGCCGAATGCCGTGCGCGAGTAAAGATACGCGCCCCCCGGCTCGCTGAAGTGGCTCGCCGCCTCCGCGAAGCAGAGGACGAGAATGAATACCGGAACCGCGGCGATCAGCGGCGCCCAAAGTGAGAACGGGCCGAGCAGCTTGTACGATTCGGAAGGGAGCAGAAATACGCCGCTGCCGACCACGGCGTTGATGCACATGGCGACCAAACCCCAGAACCCTACGGTTCTAACGAGTTTGCCGGTGTCTTGCTCGGGCACGCGTGTTCCGCACTTTCGCTTCTACCTTTTCACGTAACCACGGCCGCGAATCGTCCTTCCCGGCAATGCCGAAGTCATCCCCCCATCCCGCAACACCGGCACCCCATTCACGATCACGGATGACATCCCCTCGGCAAAGTGGTGTGGGTCCTCGAACGTCGCGACATCGCGAATCGCATTCGGATCGAAGACGATGAGGTCGGCCTTCATGCCTGGACGAAGAACGCCGCGGTCCTCGAGATGAGCGCGATCGGCGGCCTGCGACGTCATCTTGCGCACGGCCTCTTCCAGCGTGAAGAGCTTCACGTCGCGCACGTAGTGTCCGGCGACGCGCGGGAACGTTCCGTAGCCGCGCGGATGCACGGCGCTGTTCGCTGCGCGATCGGCGGGCGTCGGCGAGCCTGAGTCCGCGCCGACCGAGACCCACGGCTGCTTGAGCGCGTACTGCACATCGCTCTCGTCCATCGAGAAGAAGATCACGCGCGGCGAAACGTTCGTCTCGCTGAACAGACGCGCCAGCGCCTCTTCCTGCGTCGTTCCCATCATCGAGGCGATCTCCGGCATGAAGTGCTTCTCATACTGCGTAAAGGCCGGATTGGCGATGCGCGAGACGAAGATGCCGCGCTCGCCGCGCTTCTCGGTCGCGGTTCGAAATGTTTCGAGGATGCGCGCCCGCTGCTCCGGATCGGCCAGCCGCGCCTTGAACGTCGAGTAGCCGCCTTCGAGCGCCCAGTCGGGCGCGAGCGTGCTCAATGCCGTCGACGATGCGATGTACGGATAGACGTTTGCAGCGACGTCGATGCCCTCCGCGCGCGCCTGCTCGATGCGCTCGATCACGTGCGGCATGCGTCCCCAGTTCGCGCGACCGCCGACTTTGAGGTGCCAGATGTTCACCGGGATGTTCGCTTCACGACCGATGCGGAACGCTTCGTCCAATCCCACATCGATCTTGTCGCCCTCGTCGCGCATGTGCGTGAAGTACATCCCGCCGTACCGCGCCGCTACGCGCGCGAGGTCGATGATCTCCTCGGTCGTCGAATACATCGCCGGCAGATAGATGAGCGACGTCGAGAGCCCGATCGCACCTTCGCGCATCGCCTGCTCGACGATCGCCTCCATCTGCCGCATCTCATCCGCGGTCGGAGACCGATTGACGTTGCCGATGACGATCTCGCGCGGATTCGAGGCGCCGACGAGCAACGCGAAATTGATCGCCGAGCCCTGACGATCGAGCGCATCGAGATATTCGCCGAGCGTGTGCCAGATGCGCTCTTCGGGATTCGTGTCCGATGGCTTCGCCGGTCCGGGAGAGAATCCTTCGCCGGTGACCTCAGTCGTGACTCCCTGTCGCACTTTCGCCTCGAGGTGCGGATCCTCGAGAACAGCGCTCTGCGATTGTCCCAGCAGGTCGATGAAACCGGGGGAGACGACTTGATCGCGGGCGTCGATGGTGATCGTCGCCGTCATGCGATCGAGCGCCCCGATGTCCACGATCGTGTTGCCACGCACGGCGACATCACCGCGAAACCACGGCGCTCCCGTGCCGTCGATGATGCGGCCGTTCGTGATCTTCAAATCGAACATCGGTCTTTTCGGAACGGTCGCGCAGGAAACAACCAGCAGAGCGAGGCATACGATCGCTTTTTTCATGCAGAGGAGCGTTTACATCGCGGGCGGGGGCTGGTTCGTGTTGATCATGTCGGCGACGATCTTCCACGTGCCGTCGGGCATGCGGCGCCACACTGTCAAATATTTGCCGGCGTCATTCATCGGCGATCCGTTCGGACCGGTCATCCGCATCTGATAGTGGCCGATCTCGTACGCGACATCGCACGACTGCACGATCCGATCTGGACCAAAACTGAGATTCGGCTTCATGGGACCCATGGAACTGAACAACTGTTGAATCGCCGGACGGCCGCGGGCGACGTCGGTATTGGGCATGAGCGTGACGGCATCATCGGCGTAATAGCTCGACACCGTTGCCCAGTCGCCGGCGTTGAACGCCGCGATGAATGGACCCTCCGCCGCGCGAATCGCCGCTTCGGCGTCATTCGTGGACATTGATGTTGAAGCACAAGCGAGAAGGGTCAGTGAGCAAACTGTCAGGATCATGAGTCTTTTCATTTCTGCTCCTTTCGATCGAGCGCGAAATCTATCACTCCATGCCGCGACTGAGATCGTCGAACGACTGCCGCTGACGGATCGGGTGCAGTTCGCCGTCGCGAATGAGCACTTCGGGCGGCAGCAGCCGGGCGTTGTAATGCGAGGCCATCGAGAAACCGTACGCGCCGGCGTCGCAGAAGGCGATGAGGTCGCCGACATGCGTGGGATCGAGTTTTCGCGTGATCGGATTTCCCTCCGCATCGCGGGTGAAGACGTCGCCCGACTCGCAGAGATTGCCGGCGACGACAAACTCCTCACAGATCTTCGACTCATCAAACGTTGCGCGCAGCGATGCCTCCGAGCCGCGCGTGGCGTTGACGATGTGGTGATACGCGCCGTACTTCGACGGCCGGACGAGGTGATTGAAACCGGTGTCGCAACCGATCCATTCGACACCGGAGCTCACGCGCTTCGTCGTCACGCGCGAGAGGAGAACACCGGAACCGGCGACGACGTAGCGGCCCGGTTCGAGGATCGCGGTCAGATTGCGCGCACTGAGAAACGCGCCGGCGATGCGCGTCAGCTCATGTCCGTACTCGTCGATCGGAAACTCGCGCTCGCCCGGGCGATAGGGGACGCCGATGCCGCCGCCGAAATTGATCCAATGCAGATGCTCGAATGGTGGCGCGAGGTCGAGGAGCCGTCGCGCCGACTCGAGCAGTGGCTCGACCGAATCGATGCCCGACCCGATGTGCGCGTGCAGGCCGACGACTTCGCGTCCGGAGTCTTCGACGATGACACGCGCTGAGTCGACCTCGGCGAAATCGATCCCGAACTTCACCCCGCCGCCGGCGGTGACGACGTCGTGATGATGTCCGGCGCCGACGTCCGGATTCACGCGCAGCGCGATCGGATTCGGCAGATCGAGAGCGAGGCAGCGATCGATTTCCGACATCGAGTTGACGTTGATCACGATCTGCCGGTCGGGGATCGCGCGCAGGTCTTCATCGGAAACGTTCGAGCACGTGAACCAGATCTCGTCGGGCGTGTAGCCGGCGGTTTGCGCGAGAAAGACCTCGCCGGGCGAGACGGCGTCGCAGCCGAAGCCGTGCGAGCGAATCAGGCGCAGCAGCGCGAGGTTCCCGTTCGCCTTCATCGCATAAAAGGGACGAAAGGGCACGGCCGCGAACGCGCGCTTGACCTTTTCGATCTGCCGAAGGATCACACCGGCATCGTAGATGTAGACCGGCGTGCCGAAGCGCTCGACGATCTCGAGCACGGAAACGCCGCCGATGTGGAGGATGCCATTGCGAAACTCCATCAAGGGCGTGCATGTTAATAGCTCTTAGCTGTTAGCTGTTAGCTCTTAGGAGGACGAACTCCGGTCCTCCTAACAGCTAAGAGCTAAGAGCTTCATCACGTTAAAATGCATCATGCAGCAATACCTCTCGCTCGTCCGTCACATCCTCGATCACGGAACGCGCAAAGCGGATCGCACCGGCACCGGCACGCTCAGCGTGTTCGGCCATCAGATGCGCTTCGATCTGAACGCCGGCTTCCCGCTGCTGACGACGAAGAAGCTGCACCTGCGCTCGATCATCTACGAGCTGCTCTGGTTCCTGCGCGGCGAGACGAACGTCCGCTACCTGCAGGAGAACAAAGTCACCATCTGGGACGAGTGGGCCGACGCGACCGGTGAGCTCGGACCCATCTATGGATATCAGTGGCGCTCCTGGCCTACATCGGATGGTCAGCATATCGACCAGATCAGGCAGGTCATCGATCAGATCAGACGCAATCCCGACTCACGCCGCCTGATCGTCAGCGCGTGGAACGTCGGCGATCTCGACAAGATGGCGCTGGCGCCGTGTCATGCGCTCTTCCAGTTCTACGTAGGGGACGGGCGACTGTCGTGTCAGCTCTACCAGCGCAGCGCCGATGTCTTTCTCGGCGTGCCATTCAACATCGCCTCATATGCGTTGCTGACGATGATGGTCGCGCAGGCGTCTGATCTTCGCCCCGGCGATTTCGTGCACACGCTCGGCGATGCGCATCTCTACACGAACCATCTCGATCAGGCGCGCCTGCAACTCGAGCGTGAGCCGCGTCCGCTGCCATCCATGAAGCTGAATCCCGAAGTGAAGTCGATCTTCGATTTCCGCTTCGGCGACTTCACGCTCGAGAACTACGATCCCCATCCGAGCATCAAAGCGCCGATCGCGGTATGACTCTCTCCATCATCGCCGCGCTTGCGAACAACAACGTCATCGGCCGCGACTGCCAGCTCCCGTGGCACATGCCCGCGGACCTGAAGCGTTTCAAGCAGCTCACGATGGGACACCACCTGCTGATCGGGAGACGCACGTTCGAGTCGATCGGCTCGCTGCTGCCAGGGCGCATCTTCGTCGTGATCACGCACCGAGCCGATTACGCGCCACCCGGGGTGGCGATTGCACGATCACTCGACGAAGCGATCAGCAAGGCGGAGGCGGCCGGCGACTCTGAGATCTTCATCGGTGGCGGCGCCGAGATCTTCAATCAGGCGATCCATCGCGCCGATCGCATGTACCTCACACGGGTGCACGCGGAGCCGGACGGCGACACATTCTTCCCCGAGTTCGACGACGTCAACGAATGGCGCCTGGTCGACAGCGAACACTGCGAAGCCGACGAAAAGAATCCGTATCCTTACAGCTTTTTGACATACGAGCGCGCTGAAGGTCGTGGGTCGTAGGTCGTGGGTCGTGGGGGCCTTTGGGCGATGAGGCCCCGACGACCGGCGTAGCAGTACCATCCGCGCCGCATGTACTGGCGCCTGCTGCGCGAGAACCGCGACTTCCGCCTGCTGTACACCGGCACGCTGATCTCGCTCGGCGGCGACTGGTTCCTTACTGTCGCGATTCTCGATCTCGTTCTGCAGCTCACCGGATCGGCGACGCTCGCATCACTGATTTTGCTTTGTCAAACGCTGCCGATCTTCATCTTCACGCCGATCGCCGGACATGTCATCGATCGGGTCGATCGTCGCAAGCTGATGATCGTCGTCGACGTGATCCGCACCGGCGCGTGTCTTCTACCGCTGCTGGCGCGCATGCCGGCGCTTCTCCCGTTTGCCTATCTCGGCGTGGTCATCATCTCCATCGGTTCCGCGTATTTCGCGCCGGCATCGCAAGCGGCGTTGCCGAACATCGTGCAGCCGGAGGAGCTCGGACCGGCCAGTGTGCTGATGGGATCGACATGGGGCACGATGCTCGCCGCTGGCGCGGCGATCGGCGGTCTCGTGACGACAAAGTTCGGGCGTGATGTTTCATTCCTCGTCGACGCGGCGAGCTTTCTCGTGTCGGCACTCGTGTTGTGGCGCATGCGCGTGCCGTTCTCTGAAGCTCGGGAAGAACATCACGAGCAACCACCGCTGCTCGAATCGATTCGCGAAACAATTCACTACGCGCTCGCACATCCGCGGGTTCTCGCACTGCTTACGACGAAAGGCGGATACGGAATCGCCGCCGGCGTCATCGCGATGCTCAGCGTTTTTGGCAAACAGGTCTTCCAGGCGGGCGCACTGGGTATTGGCCTTCTCTTCGCCGCGCGCGGACTCGGCGCACTCCTCGGACCATTCCTGCTGCGCGCCATCGCGCGCGAAGACGCGCAGTACCGCGCGATCGTCTATTGCGTCCTCGCATTCGGCGCCGGCTACAGCGCGCTCGCGTTGTCTCCCTCGCTCACATTCGGCCTCATCGCCATCTTCTTCGCGCACCTCGGCGGCGGCGCAGCGTGGCAGATCTCGACCTACGGGCTGCAGCGCGAGACGCCCGATTACATCCGCGGACGCGTCTTCGCCGCCGACTACGGATTCGTGACGCTCACGATGAGCGTGTCGAGTCTCTTCACCGGCATTGCCGCCGATCAACTCGGACCGGTGCACGCCACGATCGGCACTGCGTCGGCGGCGCTGCTCTTCGCGATCATCTGGGGTGCGTCAACCTGGCGTCTTTGGCGGTGATGCGAGCAGTTCCTCTTCGGCCGCGCGCCGCTTGCGACCCATTCGCGCCGGGATCATCCACTTCGGGATCAAGATCAGAAAATACACGTAGCCCGCCAATCCGACGACATTCCGTGGAAGGATGAAGCCGAGGAGCGCGGAGAGAACGCCGAATGCCGACGTGGCGAAATTGTCGTAGATGCTTTGAGGGTGTCGATTCCTTCGACCTGGTTGAGTTGCAGCGGCACACGCCGCTTCCAGGCGTGGCGGTACATGAAGCCGAGGATCAGAAACACCGCGGCAAATCCGGCACCGTACACCAGGAACAGAGTCGGCGCCTGTTCCGCCGTGATCACGTTCTTGCGGCGGACAATCGTCTCCACAGAAGCCACGAAAACGAACTTCAGGGGATAGACGTAGAAGAGGATGACAAACAGCAGCAACGTATTGAGTGTAGTGATCGTTCGATCGTGCCGCGCATAGCGTCTGAAGAATTCGTGATGCTCGAACCAGACGTCGATCAATAAGAAGAACGCGATCGCGAACGGGATGAATCGATGCATCATCTCCATCAGCTCCGCGAAGCTCTTCGGTGCCTCGAGCGAGACGGCCAGCAGCGACACGGCGAAGCCGAAGATCACGTCGCTGAACGCTTCGATGCGCGTCACTTCATGCGCGCGGTTGCGGAACGGAATGCGCTCGGCCATCCGCCGCGGATTGTAGGAGATATCGCTGTGCTAAAGTCCGCGACCGATGATCAACCGCCGTTATCAGGAAAAAGAGCCGCGCATCGGCGCACGCGTGTTCCTCGCCGAGAACTGCGCGCTCATCGGCGACGTCGAGCTCGGCGACGACTGCTCGATCTGGTATGGCGCCGTTCTCCGCGGCGACATTCACTACATCCGCATCGGCGCGCGGACGAACATCCAGGACAACTGCGTTCTCCACGTCGAGCAGGGGACCGGGCCGACGGTGGTCGCCGAGGAGGTGACGATCGGCCACGCCGCCGTGGTGCACGGCTGCACGATCGGCCGCGGCGCGCTGATCGGCATCGGCTCGAAGGTGCTGAGCTACGCCGTCATCGGCGAGCAGGCGCTCGTCGGGGCTGGAGCGGTCATTCAGGAAGGGATGAACGTGCCCCCGCGAACGCTCGCCGTCGGCGTACCGGCGCGTGTGAAACGCGATCTCAACAGGGAAGAGCTCGAGCGTCTCGATCGATCGTGGAAATACTACCTTGAGTATAAGAATGAGTATCTCCGGCTGTCGGCTGTCGGCTCTCAGCTGTCGGGAGGGAGGAAGGCCTGACAGCCGACAGCCGAGAGCCGAGAGCCATGTCTCGCGTCTACGCCGGAACCCTGCGCAAAGAACATGTCGGCCAGAAAATCACGCTCTGCGGCTGGGTGCAGAAGCATCGCGACTTCGGTGAGCTGGTCTTCGTCGATCTGCGCGACCGCACCGGCATCGTGCAGGTCATCGCCGATCAGCAGTTCGTGCCGGCGGACGTCGTTGCGGTGGCGAAGGAGCTGCGCGGCGAATACGTCGTGCGCATCGACGGCGAGGTGAAAGAGCGCGCCGAGTCACAGAAGAATCCGAAGATGGCGACCGGCGACGTCGAGGTCGTCGCCTCGAAGATCGAGATCCTCAACCGCGCCGAGACTCCGCCGTTTCCGATCGACGACGAGACGGAGGCAGCCGAGGAGTTGAGGCTGAAACATCGGGTGCTCGATCTGCGGCGGCCGTCGCTCACGCACAATCTGATGTTGCGGCACCGCGTGACGTTCGCGGTGCGCGACTACATGAATCGCAACGGCTTTCTCGAGATCGAGACGCCGATCCTCACGCGCTCGACGCCCGAAGGGGCGCGCGACTACCTCGTGCCGAGCCGAGTGCACAAGGGAATGTTCTACGCGCTGCCGCAGTCGCCGCAGATCTTCAAGCAACTGCTGATGGTCTCGGGATTCGATCGATATTTTCAGATCGTGAAATGTTTTCGCGACGAGGACCTGCGCCGCGATCGGCAGCCGGAGTTCACGCAGATCGACATCGAGGCTTCGTTCATCGATGAAGAGTTCGTCTTCCGTCTCATCGAAGGAATGTTTGCAGAGGTCTTTCCCATCGCCGGAATTCCGGTGAAGACGCCGTTTGCGCGCATGCGATGGCAGGAGGCGATGGATCGCTTCGGCGTCGATCGTCCCGACATGCGTTTCTGGATGGAGCTGATCGACATCACTCCGCGGGCGCAGGCGATTGCATTCGAGCCGTTTCGCAACGCTGCGACGGTGCGCGCGATCGTCGTTCCGGGCGGCGCATCACTCTCGCGCAAGCGCATCGATGAGCTGACCGAAGAGG
>DASYUK010000421.1:0-7176 GCA_036001325.1 Thermoanaerobaculia bacterium | reverse complement strand
GCCTCGAAGAAGAGACCGTCGCAATCGCGCATGTGCTGGACCACGGTTTCATCCGTGTATCCGAGATCGCTGGCGATGCCGACGCGCGTGCCGTCGCGCGCTTCGATGACGAAGCAGGCCGGATCGGCGGCGTCATGCAGTGTCCGTTTGGCGTGAATGTTCAGATCACCGATCGCGAATGTCGAGTTGTTCTCGAAGACGAAGATGTTCGTCTCGGTTCGATCGATCGAGCTCGCATCGAGTGTGCCGCGCGTGAGGTAAATCGGAATTCCGTAAGCGCGCGCGATCCGCTCAGCGCCTCGAATGTGATCGTAGTGCTCATGAGTGACCACGATCGCCTTGAGCAATTCGATCTGACGGCCGACGAGCTCGAGGCGCTTTCTCGTCTCGCGCGGCCCGAAGCCGGCGTCGACGAGGATGCTGGTGCCGTCGCTCTCGAAGTAGTACGCGTTGCCCGCGCTGCCCGATCCGAGAGGCGCCACGATCATGACGACCAAGATACGGCATCGAACCGACAACCGACAACCAATAACCGACAACCGATACAATCGCCGCCCGATGGCCATGGAACGCTTCATCGTCGAGGGCGGGCGGCGGTTGGAAGGAACGATCCGTCCAGGCGGGAACAAGAATGCGGCGTTGCCGATCCTGGCCGCCTGTCTGCTGACCGAAGAGCCGGTCACATTGCGGAATCTGCCGGACATTCAGGATGTCCGCGTCATGCTGCAGATTCTCGAAGGTCTGGGGGCGAAGATCGACCGCCTCGAGAAGAACGTCGTGCGTCTCCGAGCCGACGCGAATTGCTCTTCAAATCCCGATCCGGAGCTGTCGAAGAAAATCCGCGCGTCCATTCTGCTCGCCGGTCCGCTTCTCGCGCGCTGTGGCCAGGTCACCGTCGCGAAACCGGGCGGCGATGCGATCGGCCGCCGCCGCGTCGACACTCACCTCCTCGCTCTCGAATCCCTCGGCGCTCAGATCGACGTTTCGGCGAACACGTATCAGATGAGCGCGCGCGAGCTGATCGGCAGAAAGATGTTCCTCGATGAGGCATCGGTCACCGCAACCGAGAACGCGGTCATGGCCTCTGTTCTCGCGGAAGGTGACACGCTGATCTACAACGCCGCCGCCGAGCCGCACGTCCAGGATCTCTGCCTCTTTTTGAACTCGCTCGGAGCGCAGATCGAAGGGATCGCTACTAACTCACTTCGCATCCGCGGTGTCGATTCTCTACGGGGTGGAGAGTTCTACATTCCCAGCGATCACATCGAGGTCGGCTCGTATATCGGTCTCGCCGCCGTGACCCGGAGCGAGCTTCTGATCGAAGATGCGGTGCCCGAGCACATGTACGCCGTGCGCCACATGCTCGAGAAGCTCGGCGTCCACATCAAGATCGAAGGGAAGAGCATCCGCGTCCCGAAAGATCAGGAATTGCGCGTTCGCTATGACATCGGCGCCGCGGTGCCGAAAGTCGATGACGGACCGTGGCCGCTCTTTCCTGCCGATCTGCTGTCGATCATGGTGATCGTGGCCACGCAAGCGGAAGGCACGGTGATGATCTTCGAGAAGATGTTCGAGTCGCGCCTCTTCTTCACCGACAAGCTCATTGCGATGGGCGCGCGGATCATTCTCTGCGATCCGCATCGGGCGATCATCGTCGGCGGCAGCCGCCTCTACGGCGGTGAGATCTCCAGCCCCGACATCCGCGCGGGCATGGCGCTGCTCCTGGCCGCGCTCTGCGCGAAAGGGCAGAGCGTGATCCACAACATCAATCAGATCGACCGCGGCTACGAACGCATCGAAGAGCGGTTGAATGCCCTGGGTGCGCGGATCGTGCGGGAGAGGGACGTCTAGAAGGATGAAGGATGAAGGATGAAGGATGAAGGAAGCGCTGAATTCGCCTGATTCATCCTTCATCCTTCATCCTTCATCCTTAGTCTTGCCGCGGGCACGCCGACTCGCGCTGACCCGCGCCCCCCTCGTCATGGGCGTTCTCAACGTCACACCCGATTCATTTTCCGACGGCGGCGTCCATTTCGATCAATCGAAGGCGGTGCACGCGGCGATACAGATGGAGGAAGACGGCGCGGCGATCGTCGACATCGGAGGCGAGTCGACGCGGCCCGGAGCAGAGCCGGTGAGCGCGGATGAAGAGATCTCGCGCGTCGTACCGGTGATCGAACAGGTCCGGCGGCGTTGCGATGTGCCGATCTCGATCGATACGACGAAAGGCGTCGTCGCTGAAGCCGCATTGAATGCGGGTGCCGACATCATCAACGATGTTTCCGCGCTGAACCGCGATCCGAAGATGCGTTCGGTCGCGGCGCGCGCGTGCGTTCCGGTGATTCTCATGCACATGCGCGGCGAGCCACGCACGATGCAGCAACTCGCGAAGTATGACGATGTTGTGAGCGATGTCGCGCGAGAGCTGAGCGATTTTGTCGAGAGCGCGGTAAGTGCGGGCATCGACAAGCAGCAGATTCTCGTCGATCCCGGCATCGGTTTCGCGAAGAACGCAGAGCACAATCTCGAGCTTCTGGCTCGCTGTGACGAGCTCCGCGTGATCGCGCCGGTTGTGATCGGAGCGTCGCGCAAGGCGTTCATCGGCCATCTGACGGGGCGGGCGGCGGGTGAGGAGCGAATGGTCGGCTCGCTCGCCGCGGTGGCGGCGGCGTTTCGCGGCGGCGCGGCGGTCGTACGCGTCCACGATGTGCGCGACACGATCGACTTCCTGCGAGTGATGACGGCGATCGAAGAGAAGGAACGGCGGTGAATTTCGTCGACCGCCTTCTCTCGCTTCAGTTCACCTGGCGCGATGCCATCGACGTCGTGGTCGTCGCCATCATCATCTACAGCATTCTCAATCTCATTCGCGGTACGCGCGCGATGCAGATCTCGATCGGCCTGCTGCTGCTGGCCTCGACGTTCTTCATCGCCCGCGCCTTCGAGCTGAGCGCGCTCGAGGCGATCTCGCGCGAGATCCTCTTCTATCTGCCCTTTGCGGTGATCGTGCTGTTCCAGCACGAGATTCGCCGGGCCCTGGCGCGTACGGGCGGCAATCCGCTGCTGGCGATCTTCCGCCGTCGCAACGGCGGTGTTCCGTTCGATCCGATTCTCGACGCTTGCGAGATTCTTTCCGCGAAACGGATCGGCGCGTTGATCGCGATTGAAGGCTCGCAGACGCTGCGCATGTACGAGGAGGGAGCGAAGGCACTCGATGCGCTCGTCAGCGTCGAACTGCTCGTATCGATCTTCACTCCCGGAGGACCGCTGCACGATGGTGCCGTAATCGTTCGCGGCAGTCGCATCATCGCCGCGGGAGCGTTTCTTCCGCTGACGACGGTGGCGGATGCCAAGCTCGCTCACGGCACTCGTCACCGCGCCGCCCTCGGCCTGAGCGAAGAGAGCGATGCTCTGCTGATCGTGATCTCCGAGGAGAATGGATCGATCGCCGCGGCGAGCGAGGGAAAACTACACGAGAATCTCGATCGCCTGATGCTCAGACAACTGATGTCCGAGCGCTTCGGAGCGCGTCGATGAAGAATGTCGGGCTGAAGCTCATCGCGCTTTTTCTCGCCTTCGGCGTCTGGTTTGTCGTCTCTGCGCCGCGGCGAGAACCCGCCTCGGAACGCCGGTTTGCGGCTGCGCTGTCGCTCGTCGGGCTCCCCCGCGAATTCGTCATCACGACGCCGGTTCCCGAAACCGTGAGCGTGCGATTGCGCGGACGCGCGTCGGATCTACGATCGCTGTCGTCATCGAGCCTCGAGGTCCCGATCGATCTCACGTGGATCCAGCAGACCAGCGATGTCACGATCACGATGCGGCCGCAAGCCGTGCACACTCCGCCTGACATCGAGGTCGTCGCGCTAGAGCCGAACAAGGTCCAGTTTCATGTCGAGCAACTCCGCCAGCGCGCGATCCCGATCCGGCCCTTCCTGCTCGGCCAACCACCGCCCGGCTATCTCATCGGCGATCCGACCCTGGTTCCCGATCGCGCGCTCGTCTCCGGACCGGCCTCGCAGATCCTCAAGATGAGTGAGGTCGGAACCGAACGCATCATGATGACTGGCCGCACGGCGACGTTTGTGCAGAACGTGGCCGTGGTGTCCGACTCGCCGCTCGTGCGCGTGAT
Source organism: Thermoanaerobaculia bacterium (assembly GCA_036001325.1). GTDB lineage: Bacteria > Acidobacteriota > Thermoanaerobaculia > Gp7-AA8 > Gp7-AA8 > DASVHS01. Next base: position 3,047 of record DASYUK010000421.1, on the reverse strand, counting down.
CGCACCACTGACGACTCAGGTCACCGTGCCGGTGCTGGCTGAGCTGGGGCCGAATCCGCCGGCGTCGGAGACCAGCGAAGAGAAGAAGCAATGAGAGCTCTGTTCGGAACCGATGGGATTCGTGGAAAAGCTCACGAATATCCGCTCGACGCCGCGACGATGTTCGCGCTCGGCGAAGCTCTCGGTCACCGCCTGCGCAACGGCGCAAAGCCGCGCGTTCTGCTCGGAATGGACACGCGCGAATCGGGGCCCGAGATCGCGCGGTCGCTTTCCGCGGGACTCGCTGCAGGCGGTGGCGAGGCCACACTGATCGGCGTCATTCCGACGCCGGGAGTTGCGTATCTTTGCCGAACGACCGATGCCGCTGCGGGCATCTCGATCTCGGCGTCGCACAATCCATTCGAAGACAACGGCGTGAAGATCTTCGGCCACGACGGCATGAAGTTGCCGGATGCGGTCGAGGAACAGATCGAAGATGAGTTGCGCGCGATCCGTCGCGACAAGGTCACGGTTCCGAACACGCCTCTGAGCGAATCGACTGATCTGATCGAATCGTATGAACGGTTTCTGATATCTGGAGTACGCCCGAATGCTCTGATCGGACGGAAGGTCGTTCTCGATGCCGGTCATGGCGCGGCGTATCGAATCGCGCCGGAGGTCTTTCGTCGCGTGGGCGCCGAGGTCGTAGTCGTCCACGATCAACCGAACGGACGCAACATCAATGAGAAGTCGGGCGCGTTGCATCCCGAGCGGCTCGCCGAAGTGGTCGTGCAGCAGAACGCTGACTTCGGCGTCGCGTTCGACGGCGATGCCGATCGCGCGATCTTTGCGGACGATGCCGGTAAGATCCGCGACGGCGACGAGATCATCTATCTCTGGGCGCAACATCTGCGCCGCTCCGGAAAACTGAAGGGCAACACCATCGTGACCACAGTGATGTCGAATTTCGGTTTCGAGAAGCAACTGAAGGCTGACGGAATTCAGCTTCTGCGCGCGCCGGTCGGCGACAAATATGTCCTCGAGCTGATGCAGCAGCGCAACGCGACCCTCGGCGGCGAGCAATCGGGTCACATCATCGATCTGACGGTGCACACGACCGGCGATGGCATTCACACCGCTCTCATCTTCGGCGAGATCCTGTCGGGGCTTTCAAAAAAATTCTCCGCGCTCCACACATTCGATCCGATGCCGCAGCTCCTCGTGAATCAGGAAGTCGCTTCGAAGCCGCCACTCGACTCGCTTCCGCGCTATCAGGAGGCGGCGAAGAAAGCGCACGAGCAACTCGGCGCGCGCGGGCGGATTCTCGTTCGCTACTCCGGAACGGAAAATCTCGTGCGCGTGATGGTCGAGGGAGAGGACGAGGCGCAGATCAAGCGAATGGCCGAAGAGCTGCGCAACGTGCTTAGAGACGAGATCGGATGAAACCTTCTCCCTCCGGGAGAAGGTGGCGCGAAGCGCCGGATGAGGGGCATGATTCTCGCGAACGGCACGCCCCTCACCCGGCGCTTCGCGCCACCCTCTCCCGGGGGGAGAGGGCACTGCATGAACGATCGCTGGTCCCTTAGCGGCAAAACCGCGCTCGTCACCGGCTGCACGAGCGGCATCGGTCTCGGCATCGCCGATGAGCTGCTGCGATTCGGCGCGACGGTCATCGGTATCGCGCGTGACAACGATCGTCTGCGTGACTGGTCCTCCAGGCGTGAACGGACTCGCGCGATTCGTGCCGATGTCACGAGCGCGAATGATCGCGATCTGATCTTTGCTGAGATCGAAGCCCTCGACATCCTGGTCAACAACGCCGGAACGAATATCCGCAAGCCGACCACCGAATACACCGATGCCGAATACGTCCATCTGCGAGAAACGAATCAGGACTCCGTGTTCAGCATGTGCCGTGCGGCGTATCCTCTTCTCCGCAAATCGGGCGACGCATCGATCGTCAACGTCGTTTCGGTTGCTGCGTTCCGGAATCTCGGCACCGGGACGCCATACGCGATGAGCAAGGCCGCGGTCGTCCAGATGACTCGCGCCATGGCCGCGGAGTGGGCGAAAGACGGGATCCGGGTGAACGCGATCGCGCCGTGGTACATCCGCACGCCATTGGCCGAGCCGGTGCTCAACGATCCGGTGCGACTCGAGAAAATCCTGAGCCGGACGCCACTCGGCCGCGTCGGCGAAATTGAAGAAGTAGCAGGACTTGCGGCATTTCTCTGCCTCCCGGCGTCGTCCTATATCACCGGCCAGTGCATCGCCGTCGACGGCGGATTCAGCGTCGGCGGCGTCTTCGGGTGAGTTTGCCGAGATCTCTCTGGCGGAACGGCTGAGCCGCTGCTATATTGCGCCATTCATTTTTCAGCTTCCGCGGAAAAGAGACATCCGATGGCTAAGGTGAAGGGGAAGAAGACCGCCGCGGTGGCCAAGCGGCGCGCACCCGCGAAGGTGGCCGCTCGCGTGAAGCGTGCCACACGCGCGATCAAGAAAAAGGTCGTCGCTCGAAAGCCCGCAAAAAAAATCAAGAAACCGATACCGAAAACGAAGCTCGCGAAGCCCGTGAAACGCGCTGCTGCGGCGCTGCCCTCAAAACCCACTGCCGTGCCGCCATCCCATGCGAAGGCGCCGGTTGCTCGCAATGTTCCGGCTGTGCCGAGACCGGCGGCTGCACCGCCGAAGAAAACGCGAGCTCGCCGTCCGCGCCCGCGCGTGCAGTCGAACGGTGCGCCGGTTGCGGCGTGGTTGCCACAGGGCGTCGATAAACCACGTCCGTCATCGTTCATCCCGGCGCCGCCACGTGCCGAAGCGCCGTCGCTGATCGCCGCGCCGCCGGCATCATCCGATCGTCTGATTCGGCCCGAAGACGTCACCGAGTTCGTCACGCGCACAGTTCCGATTCGCGTCGATGTCGAGCAGAGCGGCGGCCGCGTGTTCATCAGCGTCAATCCTGAAGAGGTCGTTCTGCGCATCGGCGAAGGCATCGAGTGGGACTTCCGCTACCTCGGCGGCGCGGATGTCACGGTCGACGAGTTGGTCGTCGAGTTCGACAAGCCATC
>DASYUK010000420.1:0-5718 GCA_036001325.1 Thermoanaerobaculia bacterium | reverse complement strand
AGCGTGTCCTCGAGCGCCAGCCCGCTCGTCTCGCTGATCAGTTGGGTGAAGAAACGTGTCAATCGCGCGACAGGCGGAGGCATGCGCCGTAGATGATGGCACGGAAGGATGAAGGATGAAGGATGAAGGATGAAAGGACGGGTGGGCTTCATCCTTCATCCTTTCTATACTCTCCGCCGCATGACGCGCGCGCAGGCGATCGCTGCCGTCGCCGCTGTTTGCGTGATCACGGCGGTTCGCATCGCCAATACGCACGGCGTCTTCAGCCCGACCTACGACGAGCCCGCACACATCGCCGGCGGGTACGAGTACCTCACGCAGCATCGCTACACGTTCGACACCCAGCATCCGCCGCTGGCGCGCATTCTCTTCGCGTGGCCATTCCGTCACGCGACGACGACCGTGCAGGGCGACGAATGGATCGCCGACATCCTCGCCTCTCGCGGCAATTACATGAAGGGGATCATGGCCGCGCGGCGCGGCAATCTCGTCTTCGTCGTCATCGCCATCATCGGAGTCTTCTTATGGGCGAACGAGCTTCTCGGAAGAGTTGCTGCCGTCGTTGCGTGCGCGCTCTTCGCGATGCTGCCGCCGGTGCTGGCGCATGGCGGCCTGGCCACGACGGACATGGCCGGCGCCGCCGCGTTTCCGCTGGCCATGCTCGCCATGTATCGATGGCTCGACTCGCCGACGTGGGCGCGCACAATCGTTCTCGCGATCGCGATCGGCTTCGGCCTGGTGACGAAGCTTTCATTTCCGCTGTTCTTCGCGATCGGCGCGATCACGATGATGGTCGCGAAGCGGCGCTTTCCGATCGTCAAAGGCATCGCCGCGCATCTCCTCGCGTTCGTCATCGTGTGGGGCGTCTATCTTTGGAAGCATGATCGCCTCTACAAGTTCGACAGCAATGCACCGGCCATGGCGACCAGGATTTTCGGTTCACCGTGGATCGCCAGACGGATTCGTCTGCCGGCGCCCGCCTTCTTTCACGGTCTGATGGTGTTGAAGCTCCACGATCGAGAGGGCCACGAGGCCTACCTCCTCGGGCAAGTGCGGCCGCACGGCTGGTGGTATTACTTTCCCGTCGTACTCGCCGTGAAGACGCCGCTACCGCTGCTCATGCTCGCGGGAATCGGAACGTGGCTGGCGATCAAGATGAGGCGACTCGGTCATGTCGCCTTCATCGCCTTCGCGATGCTCTGCGCCGCGATGACCAGTCACATCAACCTCGGCGTTCGCCATCTGCTGCCGATCTACGCGCCGCTGTCGATTCTTGCGGCGTTTGCGATCGTGACACTGTGGAGGACAGGCGCCTCGCCTGTCGTTCGTTGGGGCATCGCCGTGCTCTGCGCGTGGCTCCTCATCGGCTCGGCACTCGCGCATCCCGACTATCTGCCATGGATGAATGCGCTGGCCGGGCGCCATCCCGAGCGCGTCGTCGTCGACAGCAACTTCGATTGGGGGCAGGACGTACTCCGTTTGAGCAAGGAGTGTCGCAAGAAAGGGATCAAGGATCTGCACGCGTTTCTCTTCGGAACCGTCGACTACAAACGAATCGGTCTGCCGCCGACCACCTATGTCGATCTGTTCACGGCGGCGCCGGGGTGGTACGCCTTGAGCGAATCGGCGATCATTCCCGCGCAGGTGCGCGATCCGGTTGCGTATTACTGGTTGACGTCTTCGTATCGCTTCCAGCGAATCGGCAAAACGATTCGCCTCTATCACGTCGAATGAAATCGCGTCACGGAGGGCACGACCGCATCTCGACGAAAGCGAAGCTCGCCGACGAGCTCGTGATCCTCGGCGAAGTGCTGGTGCGAGCGCGCGAACGCGCAAAGCTCAAGCAGAGCGACGTCGCAGCGACGCTGAAACTCCCGGCGTCGTACTTGTCGAAGATCGAGAACGGCACGCGCCGGCTCGATGTCATCGAATTGATTCAGATCGCTGACGCAATGAATGCGGATCCCGCTGATATCGTGCGCGAGCTCGAGAAACGTCTGAAGGAGAGCCGCCGATGAAGCGATTCGCCGCTTTGATGGCGCTGTTTGCGATGCCGTGCCTCGCCGAGGAGGATCTCGCGTCACGCGTGGACGCGATCTTCGCCAATCAAGCGACATCCTCATCACCCGGCTGCGCCGTGGGGATCGCGCGCGGCGGCAAGACGATTGTCGAGCGCGGCTACGGAATGGCCAATCTCGAGTACGACGTGCCGATCACGCCGTCGACGATCTTCGAAGCGGGATCAGTGACGAAGCAGTTCACGTCCGCGGCGATGCTCCTTCTCGTTCAGGACGGCAAGCTGTCGCTCGACGATCGCGTGCGCAAATATGTCCCTGAGCTTCCGGAGTCGGCGTCGGAGATTACGATTCGGCAGATCCTCACACACACGAGCGGGCTGCGCGATTGGGGCACGATCGTACGGCTAGCCGGCTGGCGCCGCGGCACGCGTCTCATCACACACGCACATGTCCTCGACGTCCTCAGCCGGCAGCGCGAGCTGAACTTTCCACCCGGTACACAGTGGTCATACAGCAACAGCGGCTACAACCTGGCTGCGATTGTGATCGAGCGCGTGAGCGGAAAGTCATTCCCTGACTTCACACGCGAGAGGATTTTTGGGCCGCTCGGAATGACTCACAGCAGTTGGCGGGACGATTACACGCGCATCGTGAAGGGACGCGCCACGGCCTACGACCCCGACGGCAAGACGTACAGCGCCGACATGGACATCGAGAACATCTACGGCAACTGCTGTCTGCTGACGACGGTCGGCGACCTGCTGCGCTGGAACGAGAACTTTCGCACGGCAACTGTCGGCGGAAAGGCGATGCTGGAGATGATGCAGACGCCGGCGGCGCTCGCCAACGGCAAGAAAATCGATTACGGCTTCGGTCTCTTCACCGGCGACGGCGAGGTGTATCACGGCGGCGCAACAGCGGGATGGCGTGCGTTCCTCACGCGAAAGACAAACGACGATCTGTCGATTGCGTTGTTGTGCAACCGCGGCGATGCGCCCACCGGTTCAATCGTGGAGAAGATTGCCGCGCTCTTCGTGCCACAGCGCCCTCTCCCCGCGGGAGAGGGTGGCCGAAGGCCGGGTGAGGGGCTGGTCGGCCTCTATCGCGATCCAAAGACCGACGCGATCGTCCGCATCATCGAGAAAGACAACGTCCTGCGTGGCGCGCTTCGGCCCGGCGGCAGCGGTCCGGCACTCACATTGATCGAGCCCAATCGATATCGCGTGGCTCGAACCGAGTTTCGCTTCGATACCGACGGCTTGCATCTGATCAACGTTCACAAACCAGAAGCGCTATACGTCAAAGTTCCCGACGCCAATCCGACTCAGGCGCAGCTCGGCGAGTACACCGGTTCATATGGCAGCGATGAGGTCGGAACTACCTGGGCCGTCTCCGTCGATGCCGGAACATTGAGCGCAAAAATTTCGCCGGTTCGTTCTTACAAGCTCGATCCGACATATGCCGACGGCTTTGTGAGCGACGAAGGGGATCTGCTGCGTTTCACACGCGACGCGAACGGACACATCAACGGTCTGGATGTGAAGGCGGACTACTCACCGACCGAAGGCTCTGCGCGCGTCGAGCGGATGCACTTCGTCAGGAAGTAGTACCTATCGCGGAGCGGCGAGATCCAACTCTCTCCAGAGGAACGCGTACACGTCGGTTCGCAATGCCACCGCTTCGCTGAGCGCGGTGCCGATTCCGTGACCGGCCTTCGACGTCGTTCGCAACAGGATCGGATTCGCCGAGCCGGTCGCTTCCTGAAGACGTGCCGCGAACTTCCGAGAGTTCATCGGATCGACGCGGCCGTCGTTGTCTCCCGTCAGAAGAAGCACCGCCGGATAGCGGGTGCCGGCGACGACGTGATGGTACGGCGAGTACGCCATGATGGCGCGAAGCTCACGCGCATCGTCCGGCGATCCGAACTCCGTCGTGTTGAAGACGCCATTCGGCGTGCGCAGCCATCGCGGCACATCGTAGATACCGACGTGCGAGACGACGGCGCGGAACAGCTCGGGATGTTGCGTGAGCACCGCACCCATGAGCAGTCCGCCGTTGCTCCCTCCCTCGATCGCGAGTTTCGACCGGTTCGTGTACTTCCGCGCGATGAGATGCCGCGCACACGCGGCGAAGTCGTCGAACACGTTTTGCTTGTTCAACATCTTCCCCGCTTCGTGCCACGCTTCGCCGAATTCACCTCCGCCGCGCAGGTTGGCGTCGGCGATGATGCCGCCGGCATCGAACCACACACGGCTCGCCAGCGACGGTACCGGCCGCAGGCTGATCGAGTAGCCGCCGTAACCACTGAGGATCGTCGGATTGGTTCCGTCGAGTTTCATCCCCTTTCGATAGCGAATGTTGATGGGGATCTTCGTCCCGTCCTTCGATGTCGCGAGCTCACGCATCACCACGACATCGCTGAAATCGGCCGGATAGCTCGTGCGCAACGCAGCGGGCACCGCTTTCCTGGTCGCCGGGTCGTATCGATACCACGTCGGCGGTGTCGTGTAGCTGGCCGTTTGGAAGAACAGCTCGTCGCCCGCTGCGCGCACCAGACCGAGGATCGAAGAGACCGGCGGAATCACGACCCTGCCGAGCGGCTCGCCGGAACGATTGAACGTGAGAAGGTCCGAAGGACCGCCAGACATCATCGCCACATACAAGACGTTTCGTCCGCCGGCGAAATCATCGATCGACATCGGCTTTGCGTTCGCTCGCTTCGATGTCGTGCGCCCGGTTGTTTTCAATCCGTCGGGAATCTGCGGCGGCGGCAGCCTTGAAGTATCGACGACTACTTCCGCGTTCGAGAGCTTCGGATCGCTCACCGTCACGCGAAGGATCTTTCCGTTCGGCGCTCGCTGATGCGACAGCAGATAGAGCGCGTCGTCGCCGCCGAAATCAGCCTGCCGCACCTGATCGGCGAACTGCGTCACCTGCGTCCACGCTCCGCTGTCGTTGCGCACCCAGTGCGCGACTTCACCGCCGTCACCGTTCCTCACCGAGGCGAGTACGTTGTGGCCATCATCAGAAGTTGTGAGTTGAATCTCGGCGATTCGCGGGAAGTCGCGACCGAACGCATACGTGTCGGCTGACGCCGGCGTTCCGACAGTGTGAAACCAGATCTGCTGATAGAAGTTGATGTCTTCCTTCGACCGCTCATCGCCCTGCGGATAGCGCGTATACCAGAACCCCGAACCGTCCGCGTTCCACGCCACGCTGCCACCGGCGGTGGGAAAGTTCACACGCGGAACGACATCGCCGAGCTCTTTGGCGGTCGCGACGTCGAAGATATGCACAGAACCGTCTTCACTGCCGTTCCTGGAGAGGGAGATGGCAACCTGACGGCCGTCGAGCGACGCAACGTAGAAATCCATCGAAATGGATCCCTTTGCGTCCGCCGTGTTCGGGTCATACACGATCCGCTCTGAGGTGGCGTCGGAAGGCGAGTCGAGAACGACGAGCATCGATTGCTCTTTCGGCGGCTGAGACTTCATCGCGAAGAGCCTTCCGCCGCGCTCGCTCACGGCGAAGTAGCCGAAGCGCGGCGCCATCATGACTTTCGTCAGGCGCGCGGCGATCTCCGCGCGGCCGGGAACGGTATCGAGGATCGATCGCGTCAGCCGGTTCTGCTCCTCGATCCACTTCTGCACGGCGGGATCGGCAGCATCTTCGAGCCATTGGTAGTTGTCTTTGAAAGTGA
>DASYUK010000419.1:0-22765 GCA_036001325.1 Thermoanaerobaculia bacterium | reverse complement strand
GTTTCGTGTTCACCTGCGAGCTGCTGTTAGACTTTGTCATGGCCAATCTCCTTTTCTGCGCCTTGGGCGCTTTGACTGTTGCAGCACACATTGTGTGACTGCGTTGAGGAGGTTGGCCTTCTCATCTCATCTGAGCGCGTGCTGCATCGCGCCGACACTATTTTCGTCGACCAGAAACGGCTTTCGCCAACTCGCTGTTCATCGCGCCTGCAGCGATCAGTGAACGAACGAGCAGGTCTAGGCTCACACTTGGGTCACCGGCCTCGAGTTTGGCTACCCGCGACTGGCTCGAGCCGATTTTTGCTGCAAGTTCAAACTGCGTCAGCCGGCGACGAGCTCGCGTTGCGCGCAGAAGTCTCGCGAGAGCGATCTTGATGTCGAGAAGTTTCGACTCCACATCGTCCAGACCCAGAAACTCAGCCGTATCGCCAACTCGCCATCCAGCTTTCTCCAGACGTTTCTGTTTTGAAGCTCGCATCAATCCTCTTCCGCATCCTGCAGGTATCGCTTCCAGCGGCGCTTCGCGGCGTCCGTCACGTGCTTGGGCGTTGTCCTAGTCTTCTTCTCGAAGACCTCAAGTATCACGACCGCGTCACTCGTAGCCCATACAGAATTCTCCAACTCTTGTTCTCGTCGACCACGCGCAACTCATGGCAGTTTGGTCCGATCGTCGACATCGGCCGTGATTCTGGTAACCCAAGTCGTTCGCCCTCTTGCAGCAGGCGAAGCAAGTATCCGGCCTCAACTCGAGCTTTTGCTGAGAACGGCGGCGTTTTCACGTCGCCGCGCAACCACACGAGCGGCTTGCTCGTCACGCGCATACAACATATGTCAGAATTGACATATTCGCAAGCTCGGCGCGACCCAACTCCACGTAACCTTTAGGCCCGACGTCAACAGAACTGCCCGACGTCAACAGAACTGCGTCAGCGGAGCAGGATTGCCTGCACCGGCCGGCGCGGTGTGGGTCGAGCCTCTTCTTTCGCGTATCCGATGCGAAGCAGGAGTTGCGGCGGCACCGATGTCAACGCCAGATCCTGCAACCTCGAGCGCAGTTCGCTCACTTCGATCGGCTGATTGAGAAACGAGTATTGCAGTCCCGAATGAGTGAGCGTGAGCAACAAACGCTCGAGCACCTCACCGGCGCGGATCAGCGCCACGCGATCGTCCTCGGCCGTCACCACGATGAGCGCCGTCGCGGTGCCGACGCGCTCGCGGTCGAGCCCCGCCTGAAGTTCGCCGATGTTCATGTTGCGCAGGACCCAGTTCGCGGCGGCAAACGGTCCCGGGATGCCGAGGGAATCGGTGCAGATGCCGTCGCATTGCTCTCCCTCGGCTGGGCGCAGCCAGTCTGCCTGCTCCGCGCGGATGGCGGGGCGCTCCATCAGACGGCGATCGCCGTCGGCCACGAGATCGATGATCGCGTTCCGGTCCTGATGCCGGAGCAGATGCAGTGTCTCGGGATACCGATCGACGACATCACAGACCGCGGCCACGGCGTCTGACGCGATCGGCTCACGCGTAAACAGTTTCCGGTTTGTGTGCCGCTTACGGATCGCGGGAAAGAGCCTGCGCAGCTCCTCGTCCGTGGCGCAGGTCTCGCGGATGGCGACGAAGGCCACCGGAATGGTCTGCTCGGGACGATGTTCGTACATCACGGTCGTCTCGAACCCGAACCAGGCTGCGGCAACACGGAGATTCGTGATGGCCGCGCCGACGCTCATCAGGAGCTCGCGATCATCAGGATCGGCGAGCACCAGTCGCCGCGAATAGTCGGCGAAAACTTCGACGCCATCGGCAGTGGCCCGAAACATCCATGGTTGGGTGTTGTGGCTCGAGGGCGCAAGCACAGCGTAGCGGAGCAGAAAATCCATCTGCTCGCGAAAGTTCTCGAGCTCGTAGAAATCGTATTCGTCGATCTGCCACGGCGTGATCCGCGGCTGGTAGGTATCGGTCGTCATGACGCGGCCTCCTGCCTCGTCTCCGGACGAGGGTGATAGTTGCAAAGCGGATCGGAGCTGAACAGGAACCCGGTCGTGGCCCAGGCTCGGGCGCGCGATCCGCCGCAGGCCTTGCGAAACTCGCACTGCGCGCACTTTCCGGTCAGGTTCGATCGATCGCGATACGCCACGAAGAGATCGCTGGCGCGGACGATTCCGAATAGCGATCGGAAGCGGAGATTGCCGGCAGCGATCGGCAGGAACTCGCTCGGACGGACGGCGCCGTTGGCGCCGATGAAGACCACGTCATCGATCGCGCACTCGGCGATTTCCTCGGAGAAGTCGGTTGCGAAATCGGGCCAGAGACTCTGATAGCGCTGAAGGAGGAAACGCCGGTAATGCGGAGCTTCCACCGTGCGGATGCGGAATGGTTTTCTCTCTTGAATCGTGGCCAGGATCTCGAAGGCTCGCTCGGCCTCGTCGGCGGTGATGATCTCCAACTTTCGAGACGGACCTGCCGAAACCAGGAAGTGGACGTTCCACGCTTTGACATCGAAATCCGAGATCAGGTCGGCGATCGCAGCGAGGTCCGTGGTGAGCGTGACCATCGAATTGATCTCGATCGGAATCGAGGCCTGGCCGGCCCATCCGATGGCCTTCACCGTCGCCGCGAACGCGCCGGACACGCCACTGCGAGAATCGTGAGATTGCGGTGTCGATCCGTCGATGCTGAAGATGAGCCGGGCCACGCCGTTTCGTCCCAGCATGGCGATCGATTCAGCAGTCAGATTCGAAGTGGGACTGAGCACGACCGCCGGCGCGACTCCGCGGCGTTGCGCGTAATCGACGAGCTGCAGAAGATCGCCACGCATCAGCGGATCACCGCCGCTGATGATCAGACGGGCCGGCTTGAGCGAGACGATCTGATCGACGGTCTTGTACGCTTCGTAGGTGGAGAGCTCATCGGATGGTGCACGTCGACCGTCGGCGCGCTTCGCACAGTGCCGGCACTCGAGCTCGCACCGTCTCGTGATTTCCCAGATGACAGTGGGCTGACTCATGACAAGCCTCACGCAGTGACGAGCTCGAGCAGTTCGGCCGCTTCGAGCTCATTGACGATGTCAGTGGCGATCGGATCTTCTCCCGCCTCGCAGAGAATCACTTCGTAGAGGGCGAGAATGTCCGGCACCTGATCGGGAGCGATTCGGCGCTCGGCGACGCCGGCGTGGCTGACGATGTAATCGCCCGGCAGCACGAGCTGGCTCAGCGTGTCGATTCTGACGCTCTTCCGCGTTCCCCAGAAATCGACCATCGCCGTCTTGCCGTGGACTTCGATCACTTCACCGGGAGCTCCGAGACACATGGCGCACCTCCGCTACACCACACTAGGTTCGTGATGCAGCGGGCCCGATGATCTAAGGCACTTGTATGAGTGATGGTTGTCACTCCCCAATGGTATGTGCGCGGCCGTACGATCTTTGACAGTCTGAGGAGCGCCGTGAAAGTCAAAGAATGCATGACTCCGACGCCGGCGACGTGCGCGCCGACGACGACGCTGCGGCTGGTCGCGCAGTTGATGGCTGATCTCGACTGCGCAGCGATTCCTGTAGCGCAGTCGGGAACCGTGGTCGGCATCATCACCGATCGCGATATCGCCTGCCGCGCCGTGCCGTCCGCGACCGACGCGCCGAATCGGCCCGCGGCAGAGTTCATGTCCGCACCGGTCATCGCCGTCGGCCCCGACGACTCGATCGAGACGGCGGCGAGCATCATGGAAGAGAACCGCGTCCATCATCTCCCCGTCCTCGCAGAGGACGGCCGGCTCCTCGGCATCGTGGCGCAATCCGATCTGGGGAGGAGGATGACGAATCGAGAGTTCGGCGCGCTCGCGCGGAGTGTCTCGATCCGCCGGCCGCCGGTGCGCTGGGGACGCGTCGATGCGATCGTGAAATCCAACCAGAGTGAGGTGTCACATGCGCGGTGAGAAGAGGTTGACATTCTGGGATCCGCAGCCTGTTGTCGATGAGCAGTCGGTGGACCTTATGCCCATGCCCGAGCCCGATGACGTCGACAACTACGGCGAGGCGATCGGCATCACCTACGGCTCAGACGAGGAGCTGCGGTGCGTGGAAAAGGAACAGCAGCGCGACGTGCACCGCTGGGAACTGAATCCAGCCTCGTCGGAAGACTATCGAAGCCGGACGCACGCGCGCGACTAACATGAAAGCGATGGTGCTGGCCGCCCTTCTGCTCATGTCGCGCGTCTCGCTGGTGATCGTGGGCCTCTTGTTCGTTCAACCTGTCTTCGCCGATCAACGACCGGCCAGCATCGCGATCAAGGCTGCCGCGAAGAAGCAGCCTGCCGTCGAGTTCTCGCACGAGAAGCACGCGACGAAGCTCGTCAAGACCTGCACCACCTGCCACCACACGCAGAAGGGGTTGACGGCGGACAGCAAGACGAAGGTGATCAAGTGCTCGACATGTCATCTCGACGCGAAAGACAAGGTTCCGAGCATGCGCGAGATGAGCCTCACGAAGAATCCCTTCCACATCGCGTGCATCAAGTGTCACAAGCAGGAGAAGAAAGGACCGGTCGCCTGCGCCGGGTGTCACATCAAGAAATGAGTCACGCCGCAGCGTTCCGCGGCCGCGTTTTCCATCGCACGTACGGCCGCGCGATCTGGCGCAGCGTTCGATTTCTCCACGAATACAACGTATTGCCGATACTCGGCACCACCAGTGCGGCCGCTTCCTCCGGCTGCACGACGAGCGAAACCTCGATCGGAAGAATGCCGATCGGGATCGACGAGCGGCGACACGCTTCGTACAGGTACGCGAAGACGTCCTTCATGGCGTTCGGGTCGGGTGGCGGCGCCTCCTCCATTTCGCTGCCGATCGTCGGGCGGAAGATGCAGACGGTGGGAAACGCGCCGGCGTTTACGATGCGATCGATGCCTTGCTTGGTCGACTCGACCGACTCGATGCCGGCGATGATCTCGCCCGAGACGCGGCCTTTCCCGAGCTTCTTCGACGTGTACTCCATCGCCTCGAAAAACGCTTTCTGTCCGACCGTCGCCGCTTTTCCGGGACAGATACGCGCGAAGACCGCGGGATCCTCGAACTCGTAGCAGAAGGAGAAGTGGTCGGTTCCCGCGTCGATCAGCGCGTCGTACTCGTGGTAGCTCGCGCGTAGGACCGGAACCGCCTGTACGCCGATGAATCCGCCGACTTCGCGTCGTACCGCGCGCACGAACGGCTCGCATTGACGAAGACCGTGAATGATCTCGCGGTCGGCGCGATCCTCATAATGGTAGCCCGTATTGAAGTGCGTGAAGATGCAACCCGACTCATCGCGTGCGGCGCGGGCGACTTCGACGACGTCCTCGACGCGTTTGCGCGACTCTTCGGCGACACCGACGTTCTTTGCGGTCGTGCAGAACTTGCAGTCCAGAGGGGGGCTCCAGCTCCAGTACAGACAGCGATTCGAAACGTAGATGCCGAGGTAATTGCCTTGGAGCACTCCGATGCGGCGCATCTCGATGCCGGAAGACGTCTGCTGTGAATACCATTTCGGCGTTGCCGGAAGTACGACCCGATAATGCGCGCCGTCGCGTGAGTCGACGAGTCCAAACCCGTCCGTGTCGGGAGAAAGAATGAATGGCGACGCGTGCGCGAACCGTTCGACGACCGGTACGTTCACCCAGATCGCCTTCGGCGTCGAGGGAATGATGATCTCGAGACCAGAGCCAAGCCCGGCGCGCGTTCGATGGACCCGGTCACTGAAACACGAGGCGTCGAGACGCATGCCGCGACAAAACAGCTCGATCTCGAGCTCGACCGGTTTGAGCATGATTCGAGTGAACGTTCGTCGTCATTGCAGGCCCTATGACGAACGTCACCTGATGTTGTGATCGCTGTCTCCGATGGGTCAACAGAGGGGACGCAGAATCGTGCCATGCCGATGCACATCAACATCGAGCCCTTTCGCATCAAGACCGTTGAGCCGATCCGCTTCACCACGCGCGCGGAGCGCGAGCAGGCGCTCGAGCGCGCCGGCTACAACGTCTTTCAACTTCGGGCCGACGACGTCATCATCGATCTGCTGACCGATTCCGGTACCGGAGCGATGTCCGCCGCGCAGTGGGGCGCGCTCAATCAGGGCGACGAGTCGTATGCGGGCAGCCGCTCGTTCTTCCGTTTCCGCGATGTCGTGCAGGACCTGACTGGATATCAGCACATCATTCCCACGCACCAGGGGCGGGCGGCGGAACGGATCCTCTTCCATTCCACTCTGCAGCCGGGCGATCTCGTCCTCAACAACATTCACTTCGACACCACGCGGGCGAACATCGAGGTCGAAGGCGCGGAAGCGCGCGACCTCGTCATTCCCGAGGGGCGACTGACCGCGCTCGTGCATCCGTTCAAAGGCAACATGCATCTCGAAGCGCTCGAGTCGGTGCTGAAGGCGGAACGCGAGCGGGTGCGGATGGTGATGGTCACGGTGACGAACAACTCCGGTGGTGGCCAGCCCGTTTCGCTCGAGAACCTCCGCGAAGTGAGCAGGATCTGCAAACGGTATGGAGTGCTCTTCTTCCTCGATGCCTGTCGGTTCGCGGAGAACGCGTGGTTCATCCGAGAACGGGAACACGGGCAGCACCAGCGCACACCGAAAGCAATCGCGCGCGACATGTTCTCGCTCGCGGATGGTTGCATCGTGTCGGCGAAGAAAGACGGACTGGCGAACATCGGAGGTTTTCTCGCGCTCAACGATGACGGACTCGCGGAGAAGTGCCGCAATCTGATGATCCTCACCGAAGGATTCCCGACCTACGGAGGACTGGCCGGCTACGATCTCGAGGCGATCGCGCGCGGACTCGAAGAGGTCGTCGAAGAGTCGTACCTGCGGCATCGCATCGCTTCCGTCCGATATCTCGCCGAGAAGCTGACCGAAGGTGGCATTCCGATCGTGCAGCCGCCCGGCGGACATGCGGTGTACATCGATGCCGGACAGTTCCTGCCACACATTCCGTCGACGGAATATCCGGGCGTGGCCCTGGTGAATGCGCTCTACCTCGAGGGCGGAATCCGTTCGTGTGAGATCGGCAGTGTGATGTTCGGACCGCGAACGGATGGAATGGAGCTGGTGCGGCTGGCAATCCCGCGCCGGGTCTACACGCAATCGCATCTCGACTACGTCGCCGAGATCGCGACGTTCGTTGCCGCGCGGGCGCATGGTCTACGCGGCTACCGGATCGTCTCCGCGCCGCGCGTGCTGCGCCATTTCACCGCGCAGTTCGAGCCGCTGGTCGCGCGCAATGAAGCACCCGCTTTCGCTGGTGTGAGCGCCGACTGAACCGGGTCAACGGATCGCGACAGGATTGTCGCGACGATCGGGAGACTTACCGATCTCCTGCTTCGATGCGGCCGAGCAGGCGCAACATGCCGTCGAGGATGGTGAGAGGGTGGGGCGGACAGCCGGGAATGAAGAGGTCTACGGGGACGGTCGACGCTGCACCGTTGTGCTGTTGCTCGTGATCGATGTACGGGCCGCCGCTGATCGCGCATGCGCCGACGGCGATGACGATCTTCGGGTCAGGTACGGCGTCGTACGTCTTACGCAAGGCAAGGCGCATGTTCTCGGTCACTGGCCCGGTGATGAGCAGGCCGTCGGCGTGGCGGGGGAGGCGACGTACTGGATGCCGAACCGGCCGAGGTCCCAGCCGATGGTCGTGAGCACATTCACATCGGAGCTGCACCCGTTGCAATCACCCGCGCTGACGACGCGCAGCTTCAGCGATCTGCCGAAAAGCCGGCGCAGTTTGCGATCGAGTGCTTCCGCCAGGCGCACCGGCTCGTCACTGATCACGAGGTCATCGCGCGTGCGCGTCGCCAGCCGGTAATCATTGGAGTACGTCAAGGCTCCCTCCGGACACGCATCGGCACAATCCGAGCAGAACAGACATCGTCCGAGGTCGAGCGTCAACTTGCCATGCATTGCCAATGCGCCGGTGGGGCAGGCATCCACGCACGCCTGGCAACCCTCGGCGCACCGGCTGGTGTCCATGATCGGCGCGCCACGAAACCGCTGCGGGACTGCCGGCGGTGGCGCCGCCGGATACTGCAGGGTGCGGTGTCCCTGATGCATTCGCGCCAGGAGCGCTTTCAGCATGTTCTTCTCACAAATCGTGTCCGCAGTAGGAAAAGGTTGAAGCTCTTGTTGCACAAGGAGAAATCCGAGATCTGCGCGCCGCGGAGCGCGGGCGCCAGGCCGAACCAGTTGTGAAATGAGGGGTCCGTGATCTTGTACCGAGCGAACGCTCCGCGCGCATCGGTGATTGCGACGTGACAGATCTCGCCGCGCCATCCCTCGATCAATGTGACCGTGAGGGAGGAAGGGGCGAGCGGGCCCACGTCGTTGCGAATGCCGTTGCTGGGCAAACAGTCGAGCTGTTCGAGAATGAACTGAATCGACTGCTGGACTTCAAGCCATCGCACGAATGCGCGCGAGTTGACGTCACCGTGGTGCGCGGTCATGGCCGGGAGATGCACGAATCGGTAGATGCCGGCTGGAAAGTCGTGGCGGACATCGCGCAGGATGCCGCAGGCGCGGGCCGCGGGTCCCACCAGACCGATCGCTTCAGCCTCCTCGCACGTCACGCGTCCAGTGTTTTCGAAACGGTCGACGACCGTTGGCGTGTCCCAGAGCAGCTCGACGGCCTCGGTGACTTCGTCGCTTGCGCGGGCGAGACGAGAGCGCAGCTCGCCCACCTGGTCTACCGTCGCGTCAAACCCCGCGCCGCCGGGTCTCACGAGGCCACGACCGAAACGCGAACCGCACAACTCGGCCGTCATGTTGAGAAAACCGCCGCGCAGACGGCCACAGAAGCTTGCGGTCGGCAGGTACGCAACGTCGCCGGCAAGCGCGCCCAGATCGCCCACATGGTTCGCGAGCCGCTCCAATTCCAGGGCCATGGCGCGAATGACTTGTGCGCGTGCGGAGACGGTCGTGCCGCTGAGCGCTTCGATGTTATCGCAGTAAGCGAGCGTGTGGCCGATCGTGGTGTCGCCGGCGACGGTCTCCATGCAATGGATCGTCCGCTTGTTCGGGCCGCCGACCAGTGCCGGCTCCACGCCGCGATGTTGGTAGCCGAGCGCGATCTCCAGGTGGAACACCTCTTCGCCGTGGCATTGGAAGCGGAAGTGTCCCGGCTCGATGACGCCGGCGTGTACCTGTGGGCCCGGCAGTGTTTCACGACACGAACGACGAAGCGGCCGCTGGTCAATCACAGAGAGTCGCTTTCGTCGAACATCGCGGTCCGGAGCCATCCTAGAGGGCCCCTATGACAACCATCACATGGCCGGGTGCGCCACGACACGGAGCGATGGTTGCGGCGGGCGAATGATGATGTTGCGCGAGAGCGCGAGCCGGGAGGCCTGCCATGCCGCAAGTCATCTCCAAGACCAAAGATCTTACGAGGACCGAAGTCATCGACCTGCTTCGTCAGGAGCTCGTCAAGCGCGCCGACGGTGAGATGTCGGCCTGCAAAGTGGCGGAAGAGCAAGGTATCTTCTGCCGCGGATTCGCTCGCTACACCGATGTGGAGCTTCGCCGTCGTTACGACTGGATCGTGCGCAAGCGCCCGAAGATGACTCGAAAGGAGCTCGAGGAAATCGCCGATCGCTGGCAGATGGCGCGGCAGGAAGTCGACCAGCTTCCGGTCGCCTGTGACGTGCAGCAGAAAGTTCACGACACGTGTGGCGGCTGGGATGACTTCTCGAACGAAGATCTCGCACGCTTTTACTTCGAGATGACCGGGAAAGAGATCGTCGTCGCGTGACCTCTCCGGCTGTCGAAGTCGCGTATCCATCCCACCTCGAGTGTGACGTCGTGCTGAAAACCGGCCGCACGATCCGTCTGCGACCCGTTCGGCACGAAGATGGAGAAGGTCTGCTCAATTTCTTCCGCCATCTTTCGCGGGCGTCGATCTATTCACGATTCTTCAACATGCGCAGCCCGGAGGCCGCCGTCGCCTCTACACCGGTGGACGTCGACTATCGCCGTTGTTTTGGCATGGTCGCGGAGCTCGGCGGTGAGATTGTGGCCGTTGCGCACTACATCGCGACTGTGAACCCGGAGACCGCCGAAGTGGCTTTCGCCATCGGCGACGATCTGCAGGGTTGCGGGATCGGAACGCGTCTGCTGGAGCGTCTCGCCGACGTGGCGCGGGAAAACGGCATCGCGCATTTCGAAGCCGAGACGCTTGCTGAGAATCGCTGGATGCTCGCGGTCTTTCTCGACTCCGGCTTCGACGTCGTCAGCCATTCGGAGGCAGGGGTGGTCGGTCTGTCGTTTCCGATCGGTGCGACGCCCCGTTTTGAACGGCGATCGGCGGAGCGATCGCAGAAGGCCGCGTGGGCCTCGATGCGGGCGGTCTTCGCGCCGCGATCGATCGCCGTCGTCGGTGCCAGCCGCCGCCCTGGTCACCTCGGCGGCGAGATCCTGCGGCACCTCCGTGCAACGGGATTCGAAGGGGCACTCTATGCGGTGAATCCTCGCGCCACGCAAATCGGTTCGGTTCCTTCGTACCCTTCACTGCGCGAGATTCCTCAGCCGGTCGAGCTGGCAGTCATTGCGGTGCCTGCGCGTGACGTCGAGCGTGTGATCGATGACTGCATCGACAAAGGTGTCGCGGCGGCCGTTGTCATCTCCGCCGGCTTCGGCGAGACCGGTGCCGAAGGCCGCGCCGCCGAACAGAAACTCCTCGAGAAAGTGCGCGCCTCGGGCATGCGCATGGTCGGTCCGAACTGCATGGGCGTGCTGAACACCGATCCGGCTGTGCAGATGCACGCCACGTTCGCGTCGACTTTCCCTCCCGCCGGTAACGTCGCCATGTCAAGTCAAAGCGGAGCCCTCGGACTCGCCATTCTCGATTACGCGAAGTCGCTCAACATCGGATTCTCCACGTTCATCTCCGTCGGCAACAAGGCGGACGTCTCCGGCAATGACCTCATTCAATACTGGGCTGAGGATCCGCGCACCGAAGTCATCCTTCTCTATCTGGAGAGCTTCGGCAATCCACGAAAGTTTGCGCAGATCGCGCGACGCGTCGGGAAAGAGAAGCCGATCGTCGTCGTCAAAGCAGGACGATCGCAGTCGGGCGCGCGCGCGGCCTCATCGCATACGGGCGCGATGGCGACCGATGATGCGCTCGTCGCCGATCTCTTGCGGCAATCGGGCGTGATTCGTACCGACACGCTGGAAGAGCTGTTCGATGTCGCGACGCTGCTCGCGCATCAGCCGCTTCCGCAAGGACGACGCGTCGCCATCATCACCAATGCCGGTGGACCGGGAATTCTGGCCGCTGACGCCTGCGAAGCGAATGGATTGAATCTCGCGTCTTTGAGTGAAGACACCATGCGGCGCCTGCGCGATCTTCTGCCGCCGGCCGCGAGTGTCAACAACCCCGTCGACATGATTGCGTCGGCCAGTCCAGATCAATACTCGAAGACCCTCGAGGCCGTATTCATGGATGAAAACGTCGATGCGGTCATCGCCATCTACATTCCGGTGCTTCCCACGGACGCTCCCGCCGTGGCGGCGACGATTCGTGAGAGCGCGTTGCATGCAGGCGGAAAGACCGTGATCGCCACGTTCATGAGCGCGCAAGGTGTGCCCGCGCCGCTGGCGCCGGTTCCGGCATTTCCATTTCCCGAACGCGCCGTGACCGCGCTCGCTCGCGTAGCAAAGTATGCGGAATGGCGCAGGACGCCTGTGGGCAGCATGATCAGTTTTCCGAACGTCGACACCACGACGCTGCGCTCCATCGTCGACGGTCGTCTGGCGATCGGCGGCGGCTGGCTCAACCCGCTCGAAGCTCGTGATCTTCTTCGCGCGGCCGGCATCGCCACGCCCGATCTGCAATTCGTCAGCGACCAGGAGGACGCCGTCGACGCCGCGATGCTCATCGACTTTCCTGTCGCGCTCAAAGCGTTCGGTGCCACGCTGCTGCACAAGAGCGACGTGGGAGGAGTCAAGCTGGGGCTCGACACTGTCGCAGCCGTCCGCTCCGCCTACCGCGAAATGAAGCAGCGCCTCGGTGACAAGATGACCGGCGCGATCGTGCAGAAGATTGTGCCGCGTGGTGTGGAAGTGATGGTCGGAGCAACGGCTGATCCGGCTTTCGGTCACGTCGTCGCGTACGGCGCGGGCGGCACGCTCGTCGAGATTCTGGCCGACGTCGCCTTTCGCATCCAGCCTCTGACGGATGTCGACGTCGACGAGATGATCGGCCAGGCGCGAGTCTCGAAACTCCTCGGCGGCGTCCGCGGTGCGGCCCCTGCTGATATGACTGCGCTGAAAGAAGTCATCAGCCGCGTGTCGGTACTGCTCGACATCTGTCCGGAGATCCGCGAGCTCGACATCAATCCCCTCACCATTCTGAGCAAAGGGGCGGTCGCGCTCGATGCTCGCGTTCGAGTCGAAGCGATCGTTCCCGGACCGCCCTCTCGGCGCGTTGCGTATTGAATGCGCATCATCGCAGGCCGAAGATCTGGCGCACCGTGCGGCGCAGCGACTCGCGCTCCTGCGGCTCTTCGTAGGCGTCCTTCAACTGAAGGATCGGGTAGTGGAGAATCTTGTTGATCATCCGCAGCGTCAGGGTCTCGATCGCCTGCCGGTGCTCCGCCGCCACCGGACCCACTCTTTGCAGATACTTCTCGAACTCGCCGGTCCGGATTTCCTCCAGACGGCCCTGCAGCTCGACGATCGTCGGTACGGCGTCCTGGGCCGTTAGGCGCTTTCGGAACGCGTCCACTTCTCGCGCGACGATCCGCTCCGCCTCCTCCGCCTGCTCGTGGCGCAATTGCAGATTCCTGTCAGCGACGTTCTGCAGGTCGTCGACGTTGTAGAGATACGCACCCTCCAACTGCGCGATGGTCGGGTTGATGTTGCGCGGGACGGAAAGGTCGATGAAGAAGAGGTTGCGCATACGCCTCGCGCGGAGTGCGCGTTGCACCTCGGTTGGCTGGATCACATAGTGCGGCGCCGCCGTAGAGGCGATGACGATATCGCAGAGCTGGAACTGCTCATCAATGGCGTCGAGGTGAACAGCCTGACCGCCGAACCGCTGCGCCAGCTCTACCGCGCGGCGATGAGAGCGGTTGGCCACGAACACCTGCGTCACTTCCTCCTGATGCAGATGTTCGGCGGTGAGCTCGGCCATGTCGCCTGCGCCAAGCAGGAGGACGCGCAGGCCTCTCAGATCACCGAAGATCTTCTTCGCCAGCTCGACGGCGGCATACGGAATGGAGACCGCGTGCTGACCGATCGCAGTATCTGTGCGGATCTTCTTGGCTACGTGCAACGTCTGCTCGAACATCTGTTGCAGAAGAGAATTCAGACTGCCCACATCGACCGACGTGAGGAAGGCGCTACGTACCTGTCCACCGATCTGGGGCTCACCGATGATCATCGAGTCGAGTCCGGAAGCTACGCGGAAGAGATGCTTCACGACATCCGCGTCGCGAAGGATGTAGATGTGTTTCACCAGCTCGGCGCGGGCGGTCCCGGCGCGTGCCGCCAACCAGTCCACGACCGACTCGATGACGTTTTCGCTTCGAGCGGAAACAATCGCCTCGACGCGATTGCACGTTGAAAGAAGCGAGGCGCCATCGACGCCGGGAAGGGCCCGCAGCGAGGAGATGGCCGTTCCGAGCTTCTCGCCGGGAACGTTGAGCCCTTCCCGGATGCTCACCGGCGCAGAGCGGTAGTCGAGACCGGCGAGGGTGAGGTTAGACACGCGCGATCCCCAGGGCGAAATACAGCATTCCGCGTCAAGAATACCGAGCATCCAGGCGGAGGCCAGGTTCGGAGATCACGCCGCAATGTGTCATCCGTCACCACGCTGCGTCGCGCGGAACAGTCGGCCCGCTATCTCGGGCCGCTCGCCGCGCGCTTCTCCATCTCGACGGCTCGAGGGAAGAGCACATTGTTTTCGACGTGAATGTGCTCCTGCAACTCCATCGTGAAGTCGGAGAGATCAGCATAGAACGCACGGAATCGCGAACATGCTTCCTCCGGGGGCGCGAAATTCCTGGTGGTCTCCCGAAGTACGTTGATCGTCGTCAGGTCATCCGCGTGGTCGTGACGAACGGATTGGAGCGGAAACTCGATGGTTCCGAAGAGCGGGACGACAATCTCGGTATCTGGGACGCCGTGTTCGAGACTGGCGATGTACGGGAAGAGATAGCGCTCTTCTCTGGCCATGTGCGGAATCAGGTCGCGCGCGAGTTTCTCGATCTGATCACGGATCTTCCAGATTTCCGGGAAGCGACCGGCGTGCGCGGAGCACAGCGTTCGCACCGTCTGGATGAGCGCGACAAGGCGTTTTCGCGCATGCCGGTGATGATGTCTCACGATTTCGCCCGCCAGCTCTGATAGCGGACTATCTGCGGCCAGCCGAAGACGCACCGGTTCAGTAACGACCGGCTCGCCGCGCAGAATGTCGATGACCTCGTTTGAGTCCAGCCCGGACGCGGCACACGCCTTCTGAAGAGAGCGTTCTTGCCTGCAGCAGTAGTCGATGCCCAGGATCTCAAAGACACCGGCTGCCGCCGGCAAAGTCACCAGTAATTCTTCTACGGAAGTTTCGGCAGTAAAGGTCATTCTTTTGATCACAGTATTATCGCGGATTACTTCAGACCGGGAGCGGATCTTCAGGCTGGAGCCTGTGCAGCCACGGTCGTTTCCGCGCAAACGCATCCAATTGCAGGCGAGGAGAAGCGGCTCACATGAGCGAGCGGAGGCCTTGGTCTGAAAGTGGTCGGCCGTCGTAACGGCAGATCGCTCGCCTGAATGAGCTCGAGGCGAACGATCGTTCCCGCGCTTCGTTCGCGCATCGTCGCCAGGCGAAGCACGGGAACTCATCGCGCGTCTTTGCCGACATCAACTCTCTCTCGTCGGCTGGGTTCGGCAATTCATCAAGGTTTCGGTGGCGAGAGCCAGTCACCGTCCGGCGCGATGTGCCGGACGATCTTTTGAATGACCTGGCGGATCCGTCCGAGGAATCCGCCGCGGCCTGGATCGGGAGCGTAAGCGGCGAGTGAACTGAAGACACTGAGAGCGAGCAATAGTGCTGCGGTGTGGCGACGCATAAGACTCCTCCGTCTCTGCCGAGCCGCCGGTCAAGCGGCGGTCGGCGGTTGTTCGGAGGGCGCGCGCCCCTCGTGATCAGCAAGGAGTGGTTAGCGAAGGCGAATTGCTACCCTCGCCTGCGAAAGAAAAAGATTGAGGCTATTCGGGGAGGGGTAGAAAGACGCGATCAGGATCGCTGCGGAGTTGTTCGACGTACAAGCGCACGTGATGAATCGACGCTGCGGGTGAAGGATGCTCCCGCAGCAACTCCTGCAGGTAGGCCAGTGCGACGATGGCGCGCTCGAGTCGCGCGGCCCGAAATTCAGCGAGGACGGTCTCAGTCAGACGAAGAGCGGCCGCGCGATCATTCGTCGCCACGAGCCCATCTACCATGTCGAGCGCAGCCAGGCCTGCCTCATCGATCATTCCGAGCGCGAGGAACCGCTGGCGGACGCGCTGGAGAAGCGCGATCGCGCGCTCATACGCCCCATTGTGGAGCAGCAGGCGCGCCAGTGCGCCCTCGGTGCGGCCCACTTCTGCCGGCATCTCCAGTCCGGCGAAGAGATCGCGCGCACGCGCCAGCGCGTCTGCCGCGGCGCTCGTCTCATTGAGCTCGATGAGCACCTGGCCGAGGTTGTTGTGGATCGCCGCGAGCGTATGAAGATCATCACGCTCCTGTGCGCTCATCAGCGCACTTTCATAGGCGATGCGTGCAGCGCGCAGATCGCCGCGACGGTGATGGATCATCCCCTTGAGGAGAGTGCCCTGAACGACGCGTTGCTCATCGCGAAAACTGGCAAAGGTGGCGGCTGACTGCTCGATAAGCGCGAGCGCCTCGTCGAATCGTCCGATCTCGCTGAATACGACTGCAGTGGCGAGATCGACGGCCGCCTCTTCGTCAGCCAGGGCGCCGAACGCGGCAAAGCAGCGGCGAGCCGCGTCGTACGCGCGCAACGCGGCATCGTATGCGCTCAGGTATCGGTGCGCGGTGCCGAGCGCCTTCCACGCGTGACCCTCGACTTGGGCAATCGTGATCGCCGGGTAGTCTGCGCGCGGGACGGCAGCGGCCACGGCCAACGCGAATTGTGCGAGCGCCCGGCTTTGTGCGGGATTCTGTTCGAGCACCGAGTCAGAGACACTCGTCAGCTCCTGGACGAATCCGAGCGTGCGCCACGCTTCCGGAAGTGCGCGGTCCCATGCGGCGTCCAACGATGTGCGCAACGTCGCGACGACGGAGCGGGCGGCAGCACGTTCGTCCGCAAGACGGTCCGCAATCAGTCGCAGGGAATCTTGCGCCGACTTCATCTTTCCGTCTCTTTTCGTTGGTACCGATCGTACGCCTGCTGCAAACAGCGTGTGACAAGCTTCTGTGCATATTTGGGAGTGGTCAGCAGCTCGGCCGCGACTTCAGGGACACTGTAGCCTTCCAGATACCGAAGCCGCAGCGCGAGTTGACAACGCGGAGTGAGACAGGCGAAGCACTCGCGCGCCGCAAGCTCGTCCGGCAGCCGCTGCATGACGCGCACCGACGCGGGATCAGGCTCTTCGATGATGTCTGGCGGCAGGCCAACAGCCCGTGCGCGCATGCGGAGGTAATGCTTGGTCGCATTGCAGATGGCACCGAGCAGCCATGAGCGCACGTCAACGACTTCGTTCGCTTTGATGATGTAGGCGAGAAAGACGTCGTGAACCAGCGTTTCGGCATCGTCCTCACTGACGCCGAACCGACTGATCGCGGTGCCGACGAGGAATCGCCGGTGCTCTTCATACACCTCGCCGACGTCGGCGCGCTGGGAGCGGGCTTGCTGCTGCTCTGGTCCGATCAAGTCGTGGACAACTCCCCGAAAATCATCAGGTTTAGGAACTGTAACATCACGGCGGTAGCAAACGCCCCCCCACAGTCACTCCTTGCATGACACCTGGCAGTTGCTGGCCGCGCAGTCAGGGTGAGTGGGTGACCGACTTTCTCCGGTACCACGTCCTCGTCAGAGTCTTTGACGGCGATGCGAATGCCTGGCTGGAAGTCCTGAAGCGCCACGAGCGTGCGCAGACACGCGAAATGATCTTCGTTCAGTGGATCCAGAACCGTCTTCGATCCGATCCCGAATTGCTCGCTCGCCTCAGAGATCTTGTGGATACGAGCGGCTTGTGGCCATCGCCGCCGGCAAGGCGAAACATCTAAAGGAGGATCAGTGGGGAAAGACGAACGACGGATCACGTTGGTCAGCCGGCACAAGCAAATGCCTGAGCGGAGCTGGCAGCTATCCAGCGGCGCGGCGCGCAGAATCGAGTTGCTCGATTCGTGGTCGATGCTTCGTGCCACTTTTTTGAGCCCGCTTGTGAAGAACGATGTCGATGTCGAGCGGATCGTTTTCGATCGTTCCTGTTCCGAGTCGGAGTATCTCGCCTTTCTCTCCGAGCTTCCGCCGGAGTTCCGCGGAGACGTGATCATGATCCGCGACAACGACACCGGTTTCCTGAGCGCCACCGGGCGTGGCGGCGGTCGAATTCTTTACGCACTCTCGGCCGAAGACACCGAGTTCTACCTCGAGAAGCAAGGTCTCGTGCAGGAGACTGAGAAGATGCGGAAGGGCATACTTCACTTCCGGCCGCGCATTGTCGCGAGCGCGAAATAGACTCACACGGTGAACCCCGCCCGATCGAGCAACTCGCTGGCCTGAATCGACGCTTCCACGATCATCTTTCCCAGCGTGCGTGAGGAGAGATCGAACGGGTTCTCGAAAAACAGCAGCGGATTCTTATAGGGATGGATGTGGATGATCTTCATCGATAGCGACATCTCCAGGGCATCGGCGATGCGGCGCGATTCGAGCTCGAGCGTCTCTTCATCGACATGCGGCGCCAGCGCGTCACGCGCCGCCATGAATCCAGCCCACTTCGCACGCGCGGTGTTGCGGCTCTGCATGAAGCGGTTGTAGATCGTCAAAGCGATGGCCTGCGTGATCTCGTACGGCAAACCGAGGTGATGCAGCGAGCCGATCGCCGGATGGAACCGATACGGTGCTTCGAATGACGAGAAGATGGCCAGATCGCACCGCTGATCGGACTCGACCATCAGCTCGGTCGGATTGTAGACGTCACCATCGATGAAGTAGTGCTTCCGGCCGTCGGGAAGCTTGATCGACACGGGATTGAAGACCGATGGAATGGCCATCGACGCCGCGCCCGCGCGCGAGATCTTCACTCCGCTGACGTAGCGGTACCAGACGCAGTCCTGATCGTGACTGCAAAAGACTGCAGTCAGCGGCTGATCGAGATCAGACGCGAGGATGAAGAGCGACGTCCGAAGGTCCTCGAAGCGATCATGCTCCCCGACGAGTGAGCGGAACCACTCCTCCATCCCGCTCAGGACATAACGCGAACGTAACACGAGCAGATCGCTCAGCCGGAAATAGCGGACGAGCTTCTTCATCGTCAGTTCGTATTCCGCCTGGATCTCCGGCTCGGCGTCTTCGCTGGCGTTCGAGCCCACACCGCTGCCGGGGAACAGCTCCGCCCCCGCGCGCAGATTCACGACATTGCGAATCCGGCGGAAGTAGCCACGCAGACCGATGTCATGTTTGCGGAAGATCGTGGCGTCGTCGATGTGCGGCAGCGGCGTCTTGTGTCCGATGAAGGAGTTGATGATCGCCGACACGTCGAATCCTGCGGCGACGAGAAGGGCAAAGACGCTTCCCGCGGACGATCCGACGAGCACTCCGATCTCGCCGGGCGCGGGCTCCGCGCGAGGGCCGAAGCCGCTGACGAACGTGAAGCCGCGGCCCTCGAGCGCCGCTCTGACGCCGAGGTGCCAGAAGATCGCTTTGATCTTTCCGCCAGTGGCGCGGAAGGCGACGCGCTTGAAATCGGATGCACGGAAAACCGGCGGCATGGATCATTGTACGATCGGTCACGATGCTGCGACTCGACTATCGAATCCGTCCGACGACCCGTTTGACCGCCGCCGCGACACGGTCCGGTGCGTCTTCCTGAATGAAGTGATTCGCGTCGGGAATGCGATCGACCGGCGCGTCGGGGAAATAGCTCTTCCATCGCGCGATGAACTTCTCCTGACCGAATGCGGGATCCTTCAGCGCCCAGACGAACTCCACTGGCTTATCGCGCAGTTTTGCGAGACCTCGTTCGGTTTCACCGAGCCAGTCGTCGTTCATCCGGATCTCGCGGGGGAAGACCCAAGTGCCGATGCGCGATTCGGGTGTCGGAAACGGATCGGTGTACGCCTTCAACACCTCGGGCGTCTTCCGATCCGCTCGAGCGATGCTGAACGGTACGATCTTGTTCGCGAAGAAGTTGAATCGGCGATGCAGCCAGCGACCGAGGGCGTCGCCCATCAGATGCGAGAAGACGATCATTCCGCCGCGCGACGGCCACGCCCACGTATTGAGGATGACCAGGCCGGCGACATCGTCGGGTCGCTTCGTCGCGATCGACAGGCCGATCGGTCCGCCCCAATCCTGCACGACCAGCACGAAGCGCTTCAGTTGCAGATGATCGATCAGCGCTTCGATGGCTGCTGCGTGCTCGCGCGGCGTGTATCGGTAATTTTGCGGATGTTCGGAAAAGCCGAAGCCCGGGTAGTCGGGCGCGACCGCGCGACAGGCATCCTTCACTTCCTTGATCACGTCGCGATAGAGGAATGACCACGACGGATTGCCGTGAAACATGAGCACTGGCGTGCCGCGCCCTTCATCAACATAGTGGATCGCCGCGCCTTTGTAGTCGAACCAGTGATCCGCGAAGGGATAAAGCTCGCGAGAGACAGTAAAGCGACGTTCATGCGGCATGGACTGATTGTACGATTCGCGGATGCTGGCAATCATCCTAGCCGCGGCCATCGATCAACCGGTTCTTCGCTACATCCCGAAGCACGAAGAGCTGAAGTACACGTTCGGCGGCGTCGCGCCGACGCATCACATCAAACCCGGCACCCGCATCAGCAGTTGGACGGAGGATTGTTACGACGGCGCCGTCACCAGTCCCGACCAGCTTCCGACGAAAGTTCAGCCGGCTGGCCACGATAATCCGCAGACCGGGCCGTTCTACATCGACGGCGCCGAGCCGGGTGACACGGTCGTCATCCACATCGAGAAGCTCGAGCCGGCGCGCGATCACGGGATCTCCTCATTCTTCCCCGGCTTCGGCGCGCTGAACGGAACCGATCGCACCGCTGTCCTCGGCGCTGATCTCCCCGAGAAAGTGTGGTTCTACACCGTCGACAAGGCGAAGAACGTTGCGCGCACGAAGTCGCTCGACGGCAAGTCCTCGTGGGAAGTCCCGCTCGCGCCATTCCTCGGATGCCTCGGCGTGTCGCCGGGACAAGAGGTGCGCTCGACGATCGTGCCCGACTTCTTCGGCGGCAACATGGATTGCCCCGAGGTGCGCGCGGGGAACACGGTGTATCTCGGCGTGCGCGTGTCGGGGGCGTTGCTCTCGTTCGGCGACGGTCACTACGCGATGGGCGACGGCGAGATCATCGGAACGGCGATCGAAGGAGCGATGAACGTCGAGCTGACGGTCGATCTGATCAAAGGTCGCATGACCGCGTGGCCGCGCATCGAGAACAGCGAATGGATGATGGTCGTCGGCGCCGGCCGTCCGCTCGAAGACGCCGCGCGCGTCGCGTTCAAGGAGATGGTGCGCTGGGTTCAGGATGTCAGCGGGCTATCGGAAATGGATGCGTATCAGTTCGTCTCGCAAAACGCGAAAGCGCCGATCGTCGAGATGGTCGATCCGGAATACACCGTGATGGTGAAGATCGAGAAGAAGCGATTACCGCTCCATCAATGAAGCAACCTTCCTGGCTCAGTCGTCCCGAGTGGCGCGCGGGCGTGGTGCGCTCGGATGTGAATCGCCGTCAGACGTGGCTGCCGGTCATCTTTTTCTTCTTAGTATGGTTACCCGTCGGATTTGCATTCTCCAAGCAACGCCTGCCATTCGCATTTTTCGCTGTCTTCGCTGCTGCCGCTCTCGGCTGGTGGGTTTATCAGCGCGAGCATTCGTTGCGCATCGGCATCAGCGAGTTTCGTTTCGACCATGTGCCGTTCATCGCCGGTTCGGCGGTGCGAGGAACGATCTTGCTGCCATTCGACATCAGGAGCGGAAGCACGAAACTGGAGCTTTTCCTTCGTGAGGGTCAGCACGGGCCGGACGTCGTCGCCAAGCGAGATTTCACAGCGGATCGGTTGGAGCATCGGGATGGTAAAGCATGCATTCCGGTCGACTTTTACCTCCCCTTCGATGCGCCACCGAGCAAAGTCTTCTTCGGCACGACGACCTGGACGCTGAGTCTCACGCACACTGCGCCCGGCACAAGCTACATGGCTTCCTTTGAGATTCCGATTGGCCCTGCCGACGCCGAAGTGCGCGAAACATTACAACTGCGCGCGTCGAGGCACCGTTTGCAAGCATCGTTGTCGGTGTTCGACGAGCCCGACGATCACCGCGAGTAGCCCGGCCCCCGCACCACCCGCCCTGGTTTTGCGCCGGTGTGCTCGCCGTCGCGCAACACCTGCACGCCGTTGACGAACACGTGCACCATGCCGGTCGCGAATTGATGCGGCTTCTCGAACGTGGCGTGGTCCTGAATCGTCGCCGGATCGAAGACGATGACGTCGGCGAAATAGCCGGCGGCGAGGCGGCCGCGGCGATCGAGCTTCAGATTCGTCGCGGGAAGTGACGTCACCTTCCGCACCGCTTCTTCCAGCGGGATCACGTGCTCGTCGCGCACATATTTCGCGAGGAGCCGCGCGAAGTTCCCATACGCACGCGGGTGCACGCTCGATTTGAGGAAGACACCTTCCGGCGCGAGCGAGGCGGCGTCCGATCCGAACGACACCCAAGGCAGCGCGACCAGCTTGCGCACATTGTCTTCCGACATCAGAAAGTAGACGGCCTCCACGTGACTGTCATCTTCGACGACGAGATCGATCGCCGTCTCCTCTGGCGACTTCCCGCGCATCCGCGCGACTTCAGCCAGCGTTTTTCCAGTCAATGGCTTCAACGCCTCGTTCTTGAATCCGACGAGGAGAACCCGCTCGGGCGAACCGGCGAGAAGAGCCAGGTTTTCCCACGCGTCGGTCGGCGTGCGCATCTCTTCGATGACACGCGCTCGCGTCGCGGGATCCTGGAGTCGCTCTTTCCATTTCTTGAATCCACCCTCCTGCACCCACGGCGGCATCATCGCGTCGAGTCCTGTCGAACCCGCCGGATACGTGTACATGTCAGCGGTGATCCTTAATCCGCTAACCCGCGCCTCATTTACGCGCTGGATCACGCGATCCAGTTTCGCCCAGTTCTGCTGCCCGGCGGCTTTCAGGTGATAGATCTCGGCGGGGACATTGGCCTCGCGCGCAATCGTGATCAGCTCGTCGAGCGCCTCTTCGAGCCGGTTGCCTTCGCTGCGCATATGGGAGATGTACATTCCGCCGAATTCGCCGGCGGCTTTGCACAACTCGATCAGCTCCGGCGTCTTCGCGTAAAACGCCGGCGCGTAGATCAGCGATGAGCCGACGCCGAGGGCGCCTTCGCGCATGGCCTGCCGGACGAGTTCCTTCATGCGCGCGAGCTCCTCGGGGGTGGGCGGGCGGTCGGCGAAGCCGATCTCGTGGACGCGAACGGTCGTGGCACCGACGAACGACGCGACGTTCGTGGAGATGCCGCGCCGCGTCAACCA
>DASYUK010000418.1:0-16769 GCA_036001325.1 Thermoanaerobaculia bacterium | reverse complement strand
TCGGGCGAGCGATTGCCGATGCAGTCCGCGCCGGCGGGCGCGGCCAGCAGCAGCAGAATCAGCGCGGCGCGCATCACCCTTGCGGTGCGGTGTACTTCACGCCACCCGCCTTCTTCATCGCCTGCATCATCTCCTGCGGTGTGTAGAGACGCGCCGTCTTCGTCGATCGAACGTGACCAGGTCCAATCGCGGCGAGGACGACGCTCAAGGCTGTGACGTCGTCGGGCGCGTCGACGACCACGACGCCATCGTATTCACCCATTGTGTAATTCAGGCTGACGAAGCGCCCGCCGAGGTTCTCGGCGAGACCGCGAATGGCATCGCTTCGATCGACCGGATTCTTCGTGAGTGCCGCCCACGTTTCTGGTTTGTATGCGAACTGCAACATGTACTGCGGCATGGCGTCTCCTTATTTCACGGCGATCGACCTCGCCTGTTTGTAGTCGACGATGCCTTTGAACATCTTCTCCAGCGCATCCTGCAACAGCGTGCGCATGCCCTGATCGAGCGCGATCTTGCGCAGCTCGTTGATCGGAGCGCGGCGCTGCACGGCGGTTTTCACCTCATCAGTGCCGGCCAGCAACTCGTGCACGCCCATACGTCCCTTGAAGCCGGTGTTGTTGCAGTTCGCACAGCCCTTCGGCTTGTAGAGCGTCAGCTCGGGCGAGTAGTCGATTCCGGTGCGATCGAAGTAGTCCGCACCGTAGGCCTCGACGATCTCATTGAATTCCTGCACGGTCGGGTGATACGGCTCCTTGCACTTTGGGCAGAGCGTGCGAACCAGTCGCTGGGCCATGATTCCGAGGAGCGCGTCGGCGAAGTTGAACGGATCGATGTCCATGTCCAGGAGACGGCTGATCGTTTCCGGCGCGGAGTTGGTGTGCAGCGTCGAGAACACGAGATGGCCTGTGAGCGATGCTTCGACGCCGATCGCTGCCGTCTCGTGATCACGCATTTCGCCGACCATGATCACGTCCGGGTCCGCGCGCAGGAACGAACGCATCGCCGCGGCGAACGTGAAATCGATCTTCGGCTGCACCTGAACCTGACGCAGTCCCTTCTGCGTAATCTCGACCGGATCCTCGGCTGTCCAGATCTTC
The DNA here is from genome assembly GCA_036001325.1 of Thermoanaerobaculia bacterium. GTDB lineage: Bacteria > Acidobacteriota > Thermoanaerobaculia > Gp7-AA8 > Gp7-AA8 > DASVHS01. The sequence goes on along the minus strand of DASYUK010000418.1, from coordinate 15,669 downwards.
ATGTCCTCGGTGTTGATCGAGCCGAGGGCCGAGTGGAGCGTCGTCGTCTTGCCGGAGCCGGTCGGTCCCACCACGAGACAGATGCCATACGGCTTCGCCAGGATCTCCTTGAACTTGGTCAGATTGTATTCGCTGAAACCCATCTTCTCGATCGGCAGCGGCTTGGAGGCGGCCAGGATACGCATGACCACGTCCTCGTTCTGGTTCGCGGTCGGAATCGTGGCCACGCGAAGCTCGATGGCTCCTTTCGCGTACTTGAAGCGGATCTTGCCGTCCTGCGGCTTGCGGCGTTCCGAAATGTCGAGCCGGGCCATGATCTTCAGGCGCTGCACGAGCGCGTTACGGTGCTGTCCCGGAATTTCCATGAACTTCACGCAGTCGCCGTCAATGCGCAGCCTGATCAAGCAGGGATTCTTCGCGCCGTCGGGCTCGATGTGAATGTCCGACGCGCCGCGCGCGGCCGCCTCGATGATGAGCTGATTGGCCAGACGAACGATCCCCGAGTCGGTCTCGTCGATTTCAGGACCACCTTCGTCCTTCTTCTCTTCTTCGACTTCGGCTTCGCCGTCGCCGAGAGTCTCGATGATCTTCGCCAGATCGCCCTCGCCGACGGTGACCTCGGAGTCGAGCTTCTCGTTGTAGGAAGTGGCGATGTACTGCAGGATCTCGCTCTTCAGGCCGACGATGAAGTCGTAGCGACCTGAGAGATTCATGGCCCGGATGCCGTCGAGTCGCGTGAGATCCTGCGGATCATCCACCGCGATCACGAGAACGCCCGGCCGTCGCTCGACCGGCGCGCACGTGTACTTCTTCCACATGTCAGAGGGGACGCGCTCTCTCAGGTCGGCAGCGATGGTCTGCTCGCCGTCATAGTTGAACGGCTGCGTGTTGTAGAACTGAGCGAGCGACTTGAGCAGCTCGTCCTTCGGCACGTGGAAGTCGTCGACGAGGACCTTCTCGACGTTGGTGTTGTTCACGCGAGCGCTGCTGACCGCGGCCTCGATGTCCTTCTCGGCGATGATCCCCTTGTCGATGAGCGAGCCGAATTTCGACGGCTTGCCCTGGCGGGCGACCTTGTGCTGGTTGTAGAAGGCGATGCCGAGGATGCGGGCGATCTCTTCGGCACCGTCTTCGTCCAGCGCCGTGAAGACCGGTCCGTGGCGTTTATTGATGAGCTGAATGACTCCGAGGAGGTACTTTTCGAAGACGATCGGAACCGCGAGGACGGTCTTCGTGCGGAATCCCGTCTGTTTGTCCCAGCGCTGATCGAATCTCAGGTTGGGATGAAACTTCGCCAGCTCGGCAGCGTCGTAGGCATCCTTGATGTTGATCGTCTTGCGGGCCAGAGCGGTGAATCCGGCGATCGACGCGAAGGACTTCGGAAGGCGAATCTCCTTCGGCACGTCGCCCACCTTCTGGATCGAGTAAAGCTCCTGATTCTTCGTGTCGACGGCGTAAATGGTGAGACGCTCGGCGTCGAGGAGCTCGAGGATCTTCTCCTTGAGCGTCATCAGGATGTGAGGAATCGACTCCGCCGAGTTGATCTGATTCGTGATCGACGTGAGCTTCTTCCGAAGCTCGAGCTCTTTTTCGAGCGACGAGGGCGCAGCTTGGACCGTCATGAACGTTCTCCCGTGGTTAGACGAATAACCGTCTGAGAAGAATAGCATTTACCGGGGTCGTCGGTCGTGGGTCGTGGGTACCGGGGGCTGCAGCGCCTATCCGACAAGGCCCCCGGTACCTACGACCTACGACCCACGACCTCTAGATCCCAGTCACGCGCACGACTTCCTCGAAGGTGGTCGATCCCTCCGCCAGCTTGCGCAGTGCCGACTGCTTCAGCGTGCGCATGCCGCGCTTGATGGCCATGTCCTTGATCTTGAGGAAGTCCTCCTTGCGATCGATGAGATCGCGGATGGAGTTGTCGATGGTGAGGATCTCGAAGATGCCGGTGCGGCCGAAGTAGCCCGTGTTGCGACAGCGGATGCAGCCCGCGCCCTCTTTCACGATGATGCGCTTCCCCGGCGGCGCCTGCAGATTGAGCATCGCCGCCTCTTCGAGTGTCAGCGGCCGGTTGCGCTTGCAGTCGTCGCAGATCTTTCTCATGAGGCGCTGCGCCATCGCCCCGATGAGCGTCGACGAGATCAGGAACGGCTGGATCTCGAGATCGATCAAACGCGTGATCGATGACGACGCGTCATTGGTGTGCAGCGTCGAGAACACGAGGTGACCGGTCAGCGCGGCCTGGATCGCGTTCTGCGCAGTCTCCTGATCGCGGATCTCGCCGACCATGATGATGTCAGGGTCCTGTCGCAGAATCGTGCGCAGTGAAGACGCGAACGTAATACCGATCTTGTTGTGGACCGCGGTCTGGTTGAAATCGTCGTACACCATCTCGATCGGGTCCTCGATCGTCGTGATGTTGATCTCCGGCGACGCGAGGCTCTTGAGCGCCGAGTAGAGCGTCACCGTCTTGCCCGAGCCGGTCGGACCCGTGACGAGGATGATGCCGTGCGGCCGCTGGATCCAGTCGGCGAACGTCTTCAACTCGTCTTCATAGAATCCGAGACCGGAGAGATCGCGGATGAGGATCTCCGGATCGAAGATGCGCATGACCATCTTCTCGCCGAACGCAGTCGGAAGGGTGGAGACGCGCAGCTCGACCTCTTTCCCCTCGTGCTCCGTCTTGATGCGGCCGTCCTGCGGGCGCCGCTTCTCGGCGATGTCCATGCGGCACATCGTCTTTAGACGCGACGTCACGGCCAGGTTGACGAGTTTCGGGATGCGCTGAATCTCGTGCAGCACACCGTCGATGCGGAACCGGATGAGCGCGAACTCACGCTTGGGCTCGATGTGGATGTCGGACGCTCGTGAGTCGTACGCATGCTGCAGGAGGTAATCGACGGCGTTGACGATGTGCTGATCGCTCGACTCGATCTCCGCGCCCGACTTCAGCTTGACGTACTGCTCGAGGTTGCTGAGATCGATGGCGCCCCTGTTCAGGTCGCGTTCCGCTTTGGTCACCGCGGCGCGGAAGCCGTACTGCTCGGTGATCACACCCATGACATCCGATTCGGCGGAGACGACGATCTCGATTTCCTGCTTCGCCATCTGGCGATAGGAATCGATGGCCACCGTGTCGAACGGATTGACCATCGACACGACGAGCTTGCCGTCGCGGATAGCTACCGGAACCATCTTGTTCTTCCGGGCGAATGGGCGTGAGATCTTCGACTCGATCATCTCCACGTCGAGCTTGAGCGGATCGATCTTGAAGAACGGCAGATGGGCGTCCTCGGCGATGAGTCGCGCCAGCAGGAAGTCATCCATGCGCGTGTTATTGCCGCTGGCGTCGGTGAGATTCATCGCCGCGAGCGCTTTGAACGGGCTCGACTCATCCTCCGCACGCGACTTCGATCCGCGCTGCTGCGCGCGGTACTCGCGATCGATCTTCTCCACCTCCGCGCGCTGCTTGTCATCGATGAAGCCGGCGTTTGCCAGCAAGTCGCCGAGGTAGGAGACCGTAATCTCACGAGCGGTGCGTGGGAGGGGGGTCGTGGTCAGAGTAGCCATAGGAATTCATTCATTTGCCTCATTCTCGCACTTCCAGCAAAAACCCCTTCAGGTACTCTCCCTCCGGCGCATAAATCGAGACCGGATGATCCACCCCCGCTGTGAGCCGCCTCACGAATGACACCCGGCGCCCGGCGTCGACGGCAGCGGCGAAGATCACTTTTTGAAAGAGGTCGAGTGACATGTGTCCCGAGCAGGAAAATGTCATGAGCAGGCCGCCGGGATTGATGATTCGCAGCGCGTAGAGGTTGATGTCTTTGTATCCGCGCGCGGCGCGGTCGACTTCGCCGCGGCTCTTCGCGAACGCCGGCGGATCGCAGATCAGGAAATCGACGCGCTCATTCGCTGACGCACGCTCCCGTACGAACTGAAACGCGTCGGCGACTGTAAATGTAGCCGCGCTTCCGTTGAGCTCATGATTGCGGCGCGCGAAGTCGATGGCAGTTGCCGAGACGTCGACATTCTCGACGCTCTTCGCGCCGCCCGCGGCGACGTAGACTCCGAAAGCGCCGGTATAGGAGAAGAGATTGATGACTCGCTGATTGACGGCGAGCTCCCGCGCGAGCTCACGGTTCTCGCGTTGATCGAGAAAGAATCCGGTCTTCTGACCTTCGCGCGCATCGACGACGAAGCGCAGAGTGTTCTCGACGATCTCGGTGATCGGCTCCCCTTCTCCGACCGACTGCGGCTCGGTCGGAAGATGCTCGAGGTTTCGCGCCGGCAGATCGTTCTTGAAGTAGACGAGGCGCGGCCGAATCTCGCGCTCGAGCGTAGAACCGATCAGCTCCTTGAGTTGTTCGAGACCGCTGTTCGCGATCTCGACCACGAGCATGTCGGCGTAGCGATCGACGACGAGCCCGCTCAGATCGTCGCCTTCCGAATGAATGAGTCGGGCCGCGTTGGTGCCGTCGTGGAGGACGATCGCGCGACGACGAATGGCCGTCACGATGCGGTCTTCGATCGTGGTAGCGCTCAACTCATCATCGCCGAATGTCAGCGCTCGAAGACGGATCTGTGAATGGCGGGAGTAGAGGCCCGAGGCGATCCGCGAGCCGCGGCCGTCGACGAGATCGGCGATCGCCGCATCGTCCGGTCCGCTCTCCTTGGCGATCGCGCCGGCGAAGATCCACGGATGGCGGTTGGCGATGACGCGCTCCTTCCCCGCTTTCAGGACCAGCCGGCGACGATTCGTGGATGCGAAGACGTCAGTCATCTCTATAATGCGAGCCGATGCCCGCGCCGCGCGACAAGCGGTTCCACACCGAGTGCCAGAAAGAAGTCTACCGGCAGGTGAAGTCCTACCTCGATGAACTGGTCGACGAGCACTCCGACGATGCGGAGCACTGCGACTTCTATCTGAAATACGGATCGACCGTGCTCGAGATCTCGATCGAGCCTTACGAAGAAGACGACGCGGTGATCGAGGTGCTTGCCTTCTGCGTGCAGGGGGTCGAACCGTCATTCGAGCTCATGCAGGAGCTCCTGCGGCTGAACTCGCAGCTCCCCCTCGGCGCGTTCAGCATGGTCGGCCACGACATCTTCTACTCCCACTCGTTCCTCGGCCGCCGGCTGCGGCCTGAACAGCTCATCGCTTCCCTCGACAGCGTGGCCAGTATCGCCGATGATTATGACGAGCACCTGGTCAGCCGCTATGGCGGCGAGACGGCGCTCGAACGCCTGAGAAAACACGACAACGTGGTCCGTCCGACACCGAACAGTTGAGGGAGCGGCATATCCATTGCTTTTTGAAGCGGCTATGAGGGTCCGAACGGGTGTGGTCGCCGCAGCAGTCGTGGCCGCTCTTCTTGCCGCCGGATGCACCGGCGGGAAGGAAAGTACGGCCGCCGAAGAGCAGCTTCCGCAGAAGAACGGGATCGCTCCATCGCAGCAGGCCGCGGCAGCTCCGGACCCTCGCAAAGAATTGAGGGCGATCGGCCCGGCCATTCCTTTCTACGCCGGCGCCCGCTATCGCGACGATCTGACGCGCCGCGACGAAGTCATGGTTCGCAATCAATATGGACCGCAGGCGAAGGTCTACACACTCGCCACCGACGATTCGTTCCCGCAGGTCTATCACTACTACACCACATACCTCGCGCAGTTCCGCGCGTTCCCGCCGCAGTCGCCGTATCCGCCGGAACAACAGAACTGGCGCACGCTCGAAGTGCAACTCAATCAGGCGATGCAGGACCCATTCATCCCCGGCGAGTCTCTTCGTCCCGACGGCAGCCAGATCGTGTTGCAGGTCGCCGAAACCGAGGCCGAGCCGAAGACGGTGATTCGGTATATCGTCACGCCGCCGGCGGGTGAGGCGGTGGCAACGTCGGCATTGGGTGCGCCTGCCGCGCCGGCGGCGCGATGAGTTGTCGATGTACCCCTTCCGCCGCATCCTGATCCCCACCGACTTCTCGACCGCATCGCAATGGGCGTTCGATGACGCCGTGCGCATCGCGGCGAAGAGCGGCGCGGAGATCCTGATCCTGCACATCCGCATGACGTGGGAGTCTGATCCCTCCGAGCTCCGCTTCCCCGCTGATCCTTCGCTCTATGAATACGCCGAGAAGCAGGAGATGGAGAAGATCCGCGAGCAGCTTCACGACGTCGGCACGAAGATCTCGACGCGCATGGTCGTGAAGGACGCGCCGCAGATCGGGGCGGAGATCTGCAAGACGGCGAAAGAGGAAAAGGTCGATCTGATCGTCATTGCTACACATGCGCGACACCATGTCGCCCATCTATTGATCGGCTCGACGACGATGTCGGTGATCAATGATCCGCCTGCGCCGGTGTTAGCGATCCGCTACGGCACGCGCAAGCGCGAAGGGATGCGCCGCATCGTGGTGCCGGTTCATCTGCGCCAGAAATCGCACGCCGCGCTCGAGCTCGCGAAGATCATCGCCCGCAGCGAGCAGAGCGAGATCCATCTGCTCACGATCTGCAACGACGAGGAGCGGGCCGCCGCGGAGTCGATGCTCGCGCACATCGCCGAATCGATGGCCGTGAAGCCGACGATCGACATCGTGAAAGGCACCGACGTCGAGCGCGAGATCAGCCGCTACGCCTCGAAGTCGGAGGCTGACGTCATCTTCCTCAACGCCGAGGAGAAGATCAGCAAGACGAAAGTCGACATCATCCGGCATGCCTCCACGCCGGTGATGATCGTGCCCGCGGCGTGAGCATGTTGCAGATCAGAATCGCCACGGAAAAGGATGTCCCCGTCATCCTCGAATTCATCAAGGCGCTCGCGGAATACGAAAGGCTCGCGGACCGCGTCGTGGCGACCGAGCCGCTATTGCGCGAGACACTCTTCGGACATCCTCGATTTGCGGAGGTGCTCATCGCCGAAACGGAAGGCGAGCCGGCCGGGTTTGCCCTCTTCTTTCACAATTACTCCACATTCCTCGGACGGCCGGGGATCTATCTCGAAGATCTGTTCGTGAAGCCGGAAGCGCGCGGACGAGGGATCGGGAAAGCGCTGCTGGCGCGAGTGGCATCGATCGCGAAATCGCGCAACTGCGGACGCGTCGAATGGGCGGTCCTCGACTGGAACAAGCCATCCATCGATTTCTACGAGAGCATCGGCGCCGTGGCGTTGGACGATTGGAAGATCTACCGGCTGATCGGCGAGCCGCTGGAGACGCTGGCTCGAATTGGTGCGGGCTGACGGGGTCGAACCGCCGACCTCCTCCTTGTAAGGGAGATGCTCTACCACTGAGCTAAGCCCGCACGCTCCGCCGATTATCCTTCAATTCTTCCCGTACAACTCTTCGCGGCGGTGGTATCCGTCCTTGATCACGGTTTGATCGACGTTGCTGCGATCGACGACGATGGCCTCGAACAGGATCGAGGGAACATCGCGCTTGCCGTTGTTGATCCGGTCCGTGGCTTCAATCGGTTGCCTGCGCGCCAATCGGATAGCGTTGTCAACGGCGCCGAACGCGAGCGGCTTGATGGGGGTGTAGATCGTCATCGTCTGCTTTCCGCTGATGACGCGCTGCACAGCGTCCTTCTGCGCATCGAGTCCGGTGACGAGAACTTTGCCGGCAAGGTTCGCCGCGTCGAGCGCCGAGATCGCGCCACCGGCGGTGCCGTCATTCGAAGCGACAATCGCGTCGATCTTCCGGCGCGTCCGAATTAACGCATCCTCAGTGATGCGCAACGCTTCATCGGCACGCCATTCGCGGGCGAATTGCTGCGAGATGATCCTGATGTCGCCCCGATCGATCGCCGGCTTGAGGATGCGCATCTGACCGTTGCGCAGAATCAGCGCGTTGTAATCAGTCGGCGCACCGCCGATGAGAACGTAGTTCCCCTTCGGCACATGCTGCAGCGCGTACTCGGCCTGCATTTCGCCGATCTTGTCCTGACGATGAGCGACGTGAAGATCGACATCGCAATTGCGGATCATTCGATCGTAAGCGATGACGGGAACGCCCTTCCGATGAGCGGCGTCGACGATCGAGGCGGCGATCTCCCCATTGTGCGGCGCGACGATGAGAACGTCGACGCCTTTCGCGAGCATGTTGTCGCACTGCTTCGTTTGCACGGCGTCGTCGCCATTCGCGACCTGAATATCGAGAAGCGCTCCGACTTCGCGAGCGCGCTGCTCGACGAGAGCTTTGTCGCGCGTCCAGCGCTCTTCTTTCAATGTGTCCATGGAGAAGCCGATGCGTACCGGCTTCTCCGCCGGAAGCGCGGGCACCGATTCACGCGGACCCGCGCACGCGACGAGAAGCAATGCGAAAACGAGGAGAACCGCAGTCATCGAATTATCATGTCACGATGCTCGCACTCCTGTTCGTCGCTGCGGTCTCTGCGGCACAAGCCATCCATCCAGAGCGATGGCCGCAAGTGACCCGAGTCGTGCCGCGCGATCCTCAGATCGAAAAAGCCGTCGACGATCTTCTCTCCAAGATGACCGTCGAGGAGAAAGTCGCGCAGGTCATCCAACCGAGCATCGCGAGCGTCACGCCCGCGGATGTGAAGGCGTATCACTTCGGCTCGGTCCTCAACGGCGGAGGCGGTTGGCCCGGCGACGTTCGCAAGGCGTCGCCGAAGGACTGGCTCGCGAAAGCGGACGAGTTCTACACCGCTTCGATGGATACGTCCGACGGTAAGCAGGCCATCCCGATCATCTGGGGATCCGACGCCGTGCACGGACACAGCAACATCGTCGGAGCGACTCTCTTTCCTCACAACATCGGTCTCGGCGCGACGCGTGACTACGATCTGATCCGCAGAATCGGCGAGATTACGGCGACGGAGATGTCGGTCACCGGGATCGACTGGAGCTTCTCGCCGGTCGTTGCGGTCGCGCGCGACGATCGCTGGGGACGCACATACGAAACCTACTCGGAGGATCCGGAGATCGTTCGCCACGCTGCCGAGAAATTCATCGAAGGCTTGCAAGGTGCGCCAGGTTCAGCGGTGTTCCTCGGCCGCGGCAAGGTCATCGCGACGGCGAAACACTTCATCGGCGACGGCGGGACGGTCGCCGGCAAGGATCAGGGTGACAACGTAACCAGCGAATACGAGCTGCGGGATATCCACGGTCGCGGATACCTCGGCGCGATGCAACAAGGAGTGCAGTCGGTGATGATCTCGCAGAGCGCGTGGCATGGCCGCGAGATGCATGGCCACCGAGCGCTGATCACCGATGTCCTCAAAGGGCGCCTCGGCTTTGACGGCTTCATCATCGGTGATTGGAACGGTCACGGTCAGGTCGCGCGCTGTTCCAACAAGAGCTGTCCCGATGCGTTCAACGCCGGCGTGGACATGTTCATGGTGCCGGACGACTGGAAGGCGCTATACGAGAATACGCTGGCGCAGGTGCGTGCGGGAGAGATCTCGTCGGAACGTCTCAATGATGCCGTGCGGAGAATTCTGCGCGTGAAGATGCGCGCGGGACTCTGGAGCGCCGGCAAGCCGTCGCAACGGCCGCTGGGTGGTCACCTCGAGAGTCTCGGTTCGGTGGAACATCGAGAGATCGCGCGACAGGCGGTGCGCGAGTCGATTGTGTTGCTGAAAAACAACGGCGCGCTGCTGCCGATCCGTCCGCAACAAAGCGTGCTGGTCGCGGGCGACGGCGCCGACAACATCGGCAAACAGTGCGGCGGATGGACCCTCACGTGGCAGGGTGACGGAAACACGAACGCTGATTTTCCCGGCGGCACATCGATCTGGGCGGGTATCCGCAGCGCCGTCGAAGCAGCCGGCGGGCGCGCGACCTTGAGCGTCGATGGTTCGTTCACCGATAAACCCGACGTGGCGATCGTCGTGTTCGGCGAGAATCCTTACGCAGAGTGGGAAGGCGACCTGAAGAACATCGTTTATGAAGACGACAAGCACCTCACCATCCTTCGGAAGTTGAAAGACGCGGGGGTGCCGGTCGTGTCGCTGTTTCTGTCAGGCCGGCCGCTCTGGGTGAATCCGTTTCTCAATGCATCGGATGCTTTCGTCGCCGCGTGGTTGCCGGGAACCGAGGGGGAAGGAATCGCCGATGTGCTGTTGCGCGTGCCAGATGGGAACGTTCGTAATGACTTTCGGGGAAAGTTGTCATTCTCGTGGCCGAAGCTCCCTACACAGACCGTTTTGAATCGCGAAGACGCGGACTACGTTCCGCTGTTTCCGCTCGGATTCGGCCTCACGTACAAGAACCGCCGTGAACTTCCTTCCCTGCCGGTCGACACCAGTGGTGTCAAAGAAATCCGAGAGAACACGATTTTCGTCGCCGGACACGCAGAACCGTGGAAGCTGCACGTCGACGAGCGCTTGATGAGTCAGGATGAAGCAGGTGGTCGTCGAATTCTGCGATGGCCGGGCGGCGAGCGACGCGAAATATCTCTCAGCGGTACTCAGCCGGTCGATCTCACGACGAAGACGAAAGAAGGTTGGAGTCTGGCGGTCGACGTGATGGTGGAAAAGCGTCCTACGCTTCCGGTCGCGCTGAGCATGGGCGAAGGAACCGTCGACATCACGCCACGACTTCGATCGATCCCCGTCGGCGAATGGCGAACGATGCGGATTCCGCTTCGCTGCTTCGCTGCCGCCGGCGCGGACATGAGTCGCATCGACACGCCGTTTCGATTCTCGACGGCCGGCGAGCTGGAGCTACGATTTGCGGACATCGAGTTGACGCCGATGAAAACGCAGCCCGCGTGTCCGCCGGTCATCAAGTGAAACATCTGTTTCTGATCGTTTTCTTCGCAGCCTCGTGCGCCTCGGTGCCGCCGCCGCGCCGCGATCTCGGCGCCGGCTTTCGTTGGTCGCCCACAGGTCCGAAATACAACCCGGGTCACGATTACTGGTCAGGCGTCGGATCGGAAATGGCGAGCCGATTCAATGCTGTGCCGGAGACGGTCTGGATCGTCACGCGGAAAAGAGATGACGGAACGATCCTCAATTTTCCAGCGACAGCGAGGGATCCGCTCGTTGCGACTTCGCTGGAAGACGCGAATGAAGCCGCACTCAACGAATTTGATCGTCTTGGCTTTCGAGTCTGGTTGCAGATCGAGCCGCGGCACGCCGATGTCGAAGAGTTGATCCATCTCGTTCTCGGTCGCTATTGTCATCATCCTTCTGTCATCGGCATCGGCGTCGATGTCGAGTGGTACCTCTCGACGAATCCCGATGCCGGAGAAGCGGTCACCGATGCTGTGGCGGCTGCGTGGCTGACCGCCGCGCGTCGGCACAACAAACAATACCGGCTCTTTCTCAAACATTGGTTGATCGTGAAGATGCCGCCGACGATGCGCGACGGCTTGCTGTTCATCGACGACAGCCAGATCTTTCCGAATCTCGAAGCGATGGTCGACGAGTTTGCAGCCTGGGGAAGGGCGTTCGCTCCCGCGCCGGTCGGATATCAGTTCGGATATCCTTCGGACCGTCACTGGTGGAGCAAACTCGAGGATCCACCTCGCGAAATCGGACAGGCGATCCTCGCCAGAGTTCCCAACACGACCGGGCTCTATTGGGTCGATTTCACTGTAAACGATATCTTTCCACCGGCACGTACGCCGATTGCCGAATGAAGCGCGTACTGATTGGCTGTCTGCTGCTCCTCACCGGTTGTGCGACCGGTGGACTGCGGCGCTCGCGCGTCCTCTTCGATGACTTCAGTTACACGAGCACGAGCGAGCTGGCTCAGCATGGCTGGATCATGCGGACCGAAAACGGCTGGCCCGGCGTGCCGGGTTCGTCATGGGGACCCGAGAGTTTTTCACTGCACGATGGCGTGCTCCGCATGACGTCGTCGACCGGCGGAAGCGGTGCGAACACGCGTCAAACGCAACTCTGCCATCAACGCAAGTACCTCGAAGGCACCTACGCCGCGCGCGTGCGGTTCAACGATCAGCCGGCCGCGGGGCCGAACGGCGATCAGATCGTGGAGACGTTCTACTTCATCAGTCCGCAAAAGGCACCGATGGATCCCGATTACAGCGAAATCGATTTCGAGTACCTGCCGAACGGCGGTTGGGGACACGTCGGCCCGAAGATTCACGCGACGACGTGGGAGACGTTTCAACTCGATCCGTGGATCGCCGACAACGCGACTTCAAACAAAGCCGGCGCGATCGGCGGATGGCACACACTCGTCGCGCAAGTGGGCAACGGCATGGTGCGTTACTTCGTCGATGGCCAGCCGCTCGCCGAACATGGCGGCAAGTTCTATCCCGAGTCGATGATGTCGATCAATTTCAATCTCTGGTTCGTCAAAGACGGACTCATTCCTGGCACGGACACGCGAACATGGGATGAGGACATCGACTGGGTCTTCTTCCGCGCAGGAGAAGTGATCGCGCCCGATGCCGTGGAAGCGGCGGTCGCGGACATGCGCCGGCGATCGATCGCATTCCGAGACACGGTGCCGTCTTCCGGCCTTTCATCGCCTTGTAATTTCTGATCCGGTCGCGCGGTCGAAGAGGACAAGACGCGATCGTCCCGCCAGGACGCTGATATCGATCTCATGACCAGCAATGTTGACGCGGCGCTTCGCATCTTGCGCGGTCTCGTTGACGGCGATCACGAGCAGAGAGCGAGGAGCTTCGAGCACGCGAAGAGCTACACCGTCGTTCGACGGATTTGTCTGCACGCCCGCAGCCGCGAGCGCGTCGCGCAGAAGTGACGCGAATGGTTCCTCCTCTCGCGCATGCTCGAGTGGCAACGGCTCGTGCCACGGGGTCGCCGGCGCGTTGCTGCGCAACAGACCTTCCTGCAGGTTGCGATCGAATGTGGCCCAGCCGAAACGGCTCATTTCGCGGAATTGCACGGGCTGTCCGGCGTCGACGATATTCAGCTTTTGCAGAGCGTCCGGCACCTCGCCGTACGGATCACTGACGACAGCGCCGGTGAAGAGCACCTTCGGTGCCGCGAGCAATGCTTCCGCTGCTCTCCGATCAAGGAACTCGACGGACGGAACGATCACGAGCCGCGCGCTGCGCAGGCGTTCGGGCGTAAGCCGGAGATCGGAGATCGCCGTCGGCACGATGCCGAAGCGTTCTGCAAGAACGCGAATCGCGCGGCGGAATCCATCGGTCGCCGCCGGACGATTCATGAAGAGGCGCGACTGCGGAATGACGATGACGACAGGATCGGGCGCGAAGTCATCGAGCCACGGCGCCGCATCACGAAAAAACGCGGCGAACTTCGGCACGACGTCGAGCTCCGGCTTCGCCGTCCCGTCGGGACGGAAGAAGCCGATCGTCGATTCGTTGTCGATCGGCATGTATGGATTGATGTTCCACGCCCACTCGACCGCACCGCACGCGCGCGAAGCGAATGCGTATGCGAACTTGCGATCGAGCACCGAAGCGGCGAGATCGGGCGAGCGCCAGGGAAAACCGTTGACGTCCTCGAGGCGCATCAGCCCAGTTTCCTGAAAGAGAAGCGGCTTCTCCGGAACTTTCGTCATCACGCCCGTCGAGAGCACGTCGTCGTTCTGCCACCATGGATGGACCGACGTGTAGTCGACTGAATCGGCGTGGAGTTGTTGTGATGGTCGAACGCCGGTTCCGCCCTCGTCTTGTCCGACCGTCACGAGCGGATCGCCACCAGCCTCGCGAAGTGCATCGCGAAGCTTTCGCGCCCAGCCGGCGACGACGTCTTGCGAGAAGAGAACGAAGTCGTACGCCTTGCGCGGCCGACGATCCTCACGAACCTGCGAATACCAAAGCTCGTCATCCTTCGGCAGCTCGAGAACGTCATCGCTCGGATCCTGCCACCGGTTGCGCAGCAGTGAACGATCTTCGCCGTGCCGCGCGCGAACCCAATCCGCCCAGGCGCGACGCTCCCATTCGTCGCGAATCGGACGATTCGACCAGAGTCCCTCCGGCGGCGCGTACGACGGCTCGTTGATCAGGTCGTACTGAATCCAGCCGACGCCGCGGAAGCGTCGCGCGATTGTGCTGACGAATGCGCGTTGACCTTCGAGCGCGCGCGGATCGAGATACGGATTCGAGCCGCCGTACGACTGCGGCAGAAATGCGAAGAAGGTGAAGGAGACGATGATGCCGTGCTTCGCCGCGGTCTGCACGTACGCGTCGATCGCGCGGAGAAATGCCTCATCGGTCGCGCGCGACCAACCCATCCACATTCCGGTCCGCACGAAATTGATGCCGAGGCGCTGCATCAGAGCGAAGTCGCGGTCCCAAACGTGCGGGTTCGGCTCAAAGAGAAACTTGCGATGAACGTCGGACGCCATGTATGTCGTGCCGACGATCGGAAAGACTTTGCCGTCGCGGCGCATCCAATCGCGCGAGACGGTCATGCGCGGAGCGGCGGCGAGCAGTTTCGCGTCGCGCACCCAGAAACCGGTGGTCACGCTGTTTGGATGGCGCGTCGTATTCGTGGTGACTTCGACGTGATACAGCCCCGGCGCGAGCTGGGCGCGGATCTCGGCTGTGTCACTCAACGGAATGGAGACGCGATGGACCTGCCGGCCTTTGTCATCGCGCACGACGAGATCCGCGCGCGTTGCGTCACTCTGCGCCTTGATGCGGATCCGCGGGATCTCGCCAATCTCGACACTCGCATGAATGGGCCTGGCGTCCAGGTCCGACGGTCCTTCGAGTGCGCGCGTCACGATCATGCGGATCGCTGCTGCGTCGAGAGGTGCGTCGGAGGTCGCGAAGATCCATCGACCACGTGCGTCGATCTCGACGAGCGGACAGGCGCGCGGAATGCCTTCGCCGTCGGTGAGTTGAACGAGCGGCCGCACGACGGCATCGCGCGGCGCTTCCGCACCCCACTCCCCAGGCGTCTCGGCGCGCGTTCCGAGCCGCACCGTCAGCTCCCACACCGTTTGCCCCGACATCTTCACCGCCTCGGCCGGACCGATGAGCAACTCATGGGCGAACGTCGGTTGTCGCACACCGCGTCGCCATCCGTCCGGCGTGCGAAGCACGGGTTGATGAAACGGAGCGCCGCCGAGGACAACGAGATTGCCGCCGTTCTTCACGAAATCGCGGATCTCGGACCACGCCTCGAGCGGAAACGCGCTGCCGTACGGAAGCACGAGAAGCGAATGCCTCTGCAGGCGGCGCAGATCATCGAGCGCCTCGACATTCATTCCAGCGAGCGCTTCGTCGAGCACCGATTGCGAGATCGGAGGCGCGTCGATCGTTGGGAATCCGGGAGCACGAAAGATTGCGATGTACCCGAGCAATGCCACAGACAGGAGAGTCTGTGGCACATCAGCTCCCGATCAGCGAGCGATAGTGCTCACCTTTGCGCACTGCATCCTGCAGCTCCGAACGGCGACCCTCGCGCGAATACACGTCTGCAAGGAGAAAGTATCCGAGCGCTTTGAGATCGGGCTCCTTCGCCCGCGCGAGGCCCGCGTGCGCGAGCGACTCGACTTCCTGCAAACGTCCGGGACGTCCCAGCAGCACGCGCGCGAGCATGAGATACGGCCGCGCACTCTGCGGATCCTCTTTGATCAAAATCCGCATCTGCTCCTCGGCTCCGGCATCGTCGCCGAGGTGCAGGAGCAGATTGCCGAAATTGAATCGCGCGACGATCGACTTGGGATGATTGGTCACTTCGGTTTGATACGCGACACGCGCTTCTTGCAATCGGCCTTGCCGTTCACGCAGAAGA
>DASYUK010000417.1:0-14865 GCA_036001325.1 Thermoanaerobaculia bacterium | reverse complement strand
CTGAGCGCGTTCAGGTATCCCTGCACCGTCAGGTCGATGCGCGCGTTTTCTTCGAGCCAGCGGCGTTGAGCGGCGGCGGGGGAAGGCAGATCGCGCCAAAAGAAGTCGGCCAACAGCGGGATCTCATCGTCCCCGAATGGGATCTTCGTGACGCAGTCATCGGGCAGCTCCGCGAATTGTGCGTAATCGCTCACCGCAACCGGCTTCCCGGCATCGAATGCGCGGATCAAGGTGCCCGACGTCTCCCCCGCCGACGGGTATCGCAAGTTCACAAGACGATCGACAGCGGCGTAGTAATCGTCGAACTCTTCATCGCTGACATAGCCTGCGACAACGATTCCCTCTCCGCGAGGCACTGTGATGTTCGGCGCCGCTTCGCCGACGACGAGCAGGCGTAACTTCGGATTGCGTGAGCGCGCGATGCGAAATGCTTCGAGGACGACTTCGGCGCGCTTCGCGGAGGTGAGAAAGCCGAAGAATCCAATCGTGTTCTTAACCGAGGACCGAGGACCGAGGACCGAGGACCGGTAGGGATGCGGCACGACGTGAATCGGAGTCGTGACGCCGAGGGAGCGCAGACGATCGGCAGCGCAGTGGTTGTGGACGATCACGGCGCGCGAGCGATTGGCCACCTCGATCGACGCCGGCAGGAGAAAGTTCGCCAGCTCGTCGTGCAGGCCGATGATCCGTCCCCGCGCCCACGCCGCTCCCATCTCACCGTGGTTCGCGCGCATCGCCTCGACGTAGCCTTCGGCATCGCCGCGCGCGAGTGTCATCTCCACGATGAGGTGGTGCAGCACGACGTCGTGAAGCACGACGACGCCGGGATTGCGCATGGCCTCGCGGTAAGCGTGTTCGTGATGAGGGTTGTTGCCGAGCTGGTAGATGGCGGGGTTGCGAGGTTGCGGGGTTACGGGGTTGACGTCGAGCTCTACATGCTCGCGCAGTGCTGGAATCAACATCGACGCGTAATGCGCAACGCCGGTGCGCGCCGGAGGCAACGGCGTGTACATCGCTACTTTCATTCGGCAGTCGTGCGCGCGCGCTGCGCGAGGAACGCTTCGATGAATTCGTCGAGGTCTCCGTCAAGGATCCGCTGCACGTCACCCACTTCATGTCCCGTGCGCAGATCCTTCACCATCTGATACGGCTGCAGGACATACGAACGGATCTGGCTCCCGAAGCCGATCTCCTTCTTCTCGCCCTCGATCTTCGTCTGCTCTTCTTTTCGCTTGTCGACCTCCATCTGATAGAGGCGCGCGCGGAGCAGCTTCATGGCCACGTCGCGGTTCTTGTGCTGGCTGCGCTCGTTCTGACATGTGACGACGATTCCGGTTGGCAGATGGGTGATGCGCACCGCCGAATCGGTGACGTTGACGTGTTGTCCACCGGCGCCGGACGAGCGGTATGTATCGATCCGCAGATCCTTGTCATTGATGTCGACTTCGATGTCTTCATCGATGTCGGGATAGATATAGACCGAAGCAAACGACGTGTGCCGCCGCTTCGCGGCATCAAATGGCGAGATGCGCACGAGTCGGTGAACGCCGCGCTCGGCTTTCAGATATCCATACGCATAGTCGCCGCGCACCATCACGGTCGCGCTCTTGATCCCCGCTTCCTCGCCGCCCTGGTAGTCGATAATCTCCGTCGACCACCCTTTGCGCTCGCAATAGCGGAGGTACATGCGCAGGAGCATCTCCGCCCAATCCTGCGACTCCGTGCCGCCCGCGCCGGGATGAATGGCCAGGATCGCATCGCGATCGTCGTGCTCGCCCGACAACTTCATCGTCAGCTCGATCTGTGTGATCTCCGATTCGAGCTGTGCGACGAGCGACTCGATGTCGGCGTCGACGTTCTCCCCCTCCTTCTGGAGGTCGAGCAGCACGTCCAGCTCTTCGGACTTCGTATCGAGCGATTCGGCGGACTGAATGCGCTTCTCGACGCGCGAGCGCTTGCGCCCTACTTCCTGCGCCTTCTCGGGATCGTCCCAGAATCCAGGAACGGATATCTCACGCTCGATCTCGTCGAGCGCCTTACGCGCGGCGTCGCGGTCAAAGATAGCTCCGGACGCCGCGGAGCCGGTCGCGAAGATCGTCGATGCGGGTGAGCGTGTCGTCTCTCATAAAAATATGAATGCAGAATTCAGAATTCAGAATTAAGAAACCCGTCCACCGTCATTCTAAATTCTTAATTCTGAATTCTGCATTCTGCATTCATCTTTTGAAAATAGCGAATAAGACAATCGCGATTGCCACCCACGCAAACCAATCCCCAAACCTCACATATGGCGTCATCGTCCGCCGCGGCTGAAACTTCGCGAAGATCGTCCCTCGGCGCCCCATCGGAATCTCCTCGAGGATTGTACCGGCCGGATCGACCGCGGCGGAGATCCCGGTTGTCCCGGCGCGCAGTAAATAGCGATCGTCTTCGATGGCGCGCAGCCGCGCCTGATTCAGATGCTGTCGCGGCGCGGACGTGCCGTCGTACCAGGCGTCGTTCGTGATCGTCACCAGCACGTCGGCGCCGTTGCGCACCTGCGTCGCGGCGATCTGCGGGAAGACGACCTCGTAGCAGATCGCCGGGCCGTAGCTCAACTTTCCGCGCAGCGGACGATCGTTCGTGCCGAACTCGAACTCGCCGACCGCGCGCACGAGCTTGTTCGCAAAGAACAGCATCTTTCGCAGCGGGACATACTCACCGAACGGGACGAGCCGGATCTTGTCGTAATGACCGATCGTGCGGCCGTCGCTGACGAGAAAGGCTGCGTTCCAGAGCTTGTTCGTCTGCCGCGCGTCTTCAGCGACGGAGCCGAGGATGATGTCGGCGCCGCGCGCGCGGGAGATCGACTCGATGGCATTGCGATAGAAATCGGTCGATCCAAACGACAGCGGCACCGTCGACTCGGGCCAGATGACGATCGTGGCGCCGCGATCGATCGCGTCGGCCGTCATCGTCATCATCTGCTGATAGATCTCCGCGAGATTCGCGCTGTCCCACCGCATCTCCTGCGAGATGTTCGGCTGCAGCAGAGCGGCGGTGATGGGCGGCGTGCCCGACGGGCGCACGATCAATTTCGACGCGACGAGACCGGTCGCCCACCAGACGAACATCAGCACGATGACGCCGCCCACGGCGAAAAGAGCCGCGGCACGCCGCGGCCGCGCCACGATCATCCAAGCGATCAAAACAGACGGGACGAGCATCATCGCGCCGATGAGATACGGGCCGGCCACTCGATCGAACTGGATCAGCGAACTGAAATCGACGAGTGCCGCGGCGAGAAGGTTCCACGGAAATCCGGTCAAGAGGTACGTGCGCGCGTACTCGATTGACGCCCACGCCAGCGGCACGATCAGCCATCGTCCGAGCGATGCACCAGGACGAATTCGATACACCACCACGCCGAAGACAGCGCCGTACAAGCCGAGAACCAACGACATCGCGACGAAGATCAGCACGCCGAGGAAGTACGGCAGCCCGCCGTAATGCGACATGACGCGCACGACCCACGGCACCATGATCAGCCATGCGATCGTCTGCGAGATCCAGCCGAGAAAGAACGCCTCCCAGCCGCTGCTCGCGCGCGCAAGCGCGACGAGGAGAGGGATCAACGCGATGAACGCGAGGAAGCCGAGGGCGTAGTCGGGGAACGAAAGAGCGAACAGGATGCCCGAGGCTGCTGCGAAGGCGACGCGGACAATGAAGGATGAAGGATGAAGGATGAAGGATGAAGCCCGCCCGACCCCTTCATCCTTCATCCTTCATCCTTCATCCTTTCTTATTGAACAGCGCGTCGAACGCCTTTCGCGCGTCGTCGGGCGAGAGAATCTTGCCTTTATCGGCCGCCAGATCGCGCACGATTTTCGGCGAGAAGAACGTGCACTGATTCCTTGTATGTTTGTTCGGCACGCGCGCGGGGATGTTCGCGCGACACTCCCACGTCGTCGTGGTATCGAAGAAGCGGCAGTTCCCGCACGTGTGCAGGTCCTTGCCGCACCGCAGGCACGTCTCATCTTCAGTCAGATCTCCGAGATTCTGGCGAATCTGACCGCATTGGCTGCACTTGAATGCTTCAGGGCCGAAGCCGCCGGCGGTGCGTCCGCGCGGCGCGCCTTCGATGCGCTGCGGCCGCGGTTCAGGCCGCGGCCCTGATGGGCGTGCATTGTCTCCACCCGAACGGTTCCCGAATGAGCCTCCGTCCTGATAGCCCTTGTGTTTGTATTTGCGATCGCTCAAGAGTTCACCTCAACAGTAGCCAGTAGAAAAACCCGATGATGACGACCACGGCGATGACAAAGAGGATGAGCCGGACCGCCACACGTGCCAATTTCAGAACGAACCAGATGACGAGAATGACGATGACAATACCGAGGAGCTCGTTCGGGCTCGGCATGCTTGGGGATACTGTAGTGTAACAGTTTCAAGCGGGAAATCACTCCACATACGAGCCGACGTTCGTCGAACGCGGCCTGGCCACGAACAGCTCGGGGTCATTCGTCCGATTCTCCGTCCGGGTGTAGAAGGGAATGGCCGCACCATCGAAAAAAAGCGACACCGATTCGCCAGGCTGCAGATCGACTCCCAGCACCTGCCTGGGAGTGCCGAGAATCGTGTAGTCGGCGGGCCAGGCCAGATCATGGAACTCGCGTAGCCGGCCGTCAATATTGTAGATGAGCGCCTTCGCTTTCGTTTCCGTCAGGGTGCGCAGTCCGATGTTAATGCGGAACTGTGACGTGGGGACCTTCACGTTCAACCCCGGCGCCTGCAGAAAATCGAACGGATAGAACGCGGAAGTCGTCGTGCCGAACGTTCCATTCGGCGTCTCGTTGAAAAGGCGCGCCTCGACCGTCGGCACCGCATCCGAATCGGGAATGATGTCGAGGCTCCCGACGCCGCTCCGTCCCAGCTCGGCGACGATGTCGTCGACGATGAGTGGCGTGGTCGCATCGACCGTATACGGCATCGACGGATCATCAGGCGCAGCCGTCGAACCGGCGGGATGGAAGATGAGCCGTCCGGTAATCGGACCATTCGCCGTCAGCTTCAGCGATGTCTTGAACCGGCCGCCGAACGCGCCCGGCCCCGACCCGACGATCGGCAGCACGGCTTTGCGCGTCAGCGCCCGAAACTCCGCATCGCCCTTCAGCGTCATCACCAACGCCTCCGTGCACCCCTCGGCAGCAGGATTCACGACGAGCGTTCTGCTGTCGAGCGATGCGGTGACGATGTACCAGATCTTCGTGTCCGTGCTCACGCGACGGGTGATGTGAAACGCCGGTGCGGTGATGAAGTAGTTGCGCGAAGTCGCGTAAACGTCGAACGATTCCTGCACCTGATATGTCTTCACGCCGGGAATGCTGTCCCACGCCAGCGTGGAAGGATCGGCGAGCCGGAGATTCAGCGTGCAGACGGCGTGAGCGGAGGGCGCGAGGAACAGCAACGCTACGATAGCGGACTGGGTCCTGGACATGAAGATCAGATGACGAGTCGCAGCGGCTGCTCGATCAATTGCCGCAAGGTTTTCAGATACTCCGCGCCGGCGGCGCCGTCGACCACGCGGTGATCGCATGACATCGTGACTTTCATACGACTGCGGACGACAACCTGTCCATCGATGACCACCGGCCGCGCCTCCGCCGCTCCGATCGCCAGGATCGCGGAATTCGGCGGATTGATGATCGCAGTGAACTCCTCGATTCCCCACGCGCCGAGGTTGGAGATCGTGAACGTGCTTCCCTGATACTCGTTGGGGAGCAGCTTGCGATTCTTCGCTTTCTCGGCGAGCGCGCGAACTTCCTGCGCGATGTCGGGCACCGACTTCTGATCAGCGTTGCGAATCACCGGCGTGATCAGTCCCTCCGGCGTCGCTACAGCGACGCCGATGTGCACCTCGCCGTGCTGCGTGATCGCTTCGTCGCCCCAGCTCGCATTCACGTTGGGATGATGACGCAGCGCCAGCGCTGCTGCGCGGATGACGAAATCGTTGACGCTCAGCTTCGCCTCTTCGATATCCATCATCTGCTGGCGCACGCTCAGGAGATTCGTCACGTCGTAATCGACGGTGAGGTAAAAGTGCGGGATCGGACCAGTCGACTCGGCGAGACGTTTCGCGATCGTGCGCCGCATCGCGGAGAGGGGGATCTGCTTGGTTTCGAGATGGCGGAGGCCAGGCGCCTCGCCTGTCCGGACAGGCGAGGGCGCCTGTCCTCCACCGGCATTCTTCACATCCGCGGCGATGATGCGCCCCTGCGGTCCGCTGCCCTGAATCGCCTCGAGGCTGACGCCCATCTCGCGCGCCATCTTGCGCGCGAGCGGCGACGAGCGCTGTCGTCCCTCCGGCGCTTTTGGCATCGGCACGACCTTCGAGCGATCGGTGCGCGGCGCTTTCATCTCGATCGCCTCGCCGTACTCGCCGGTCGTCTTCTTGACGCTGTCTTTCTTGTCGGTCACGCGGCGCTGTGTTTCTTCGGTCTTCTGTGGAGCGCCGCCGCCCTCGGCGGTGTTCTCCCGCGCCGCCGGGATCGGCGGCGCCACACCTCCACCGAGAATTTGCGCCAACACCCCGCCGACCGGAACCATCTGCCCTTCCTGCGCTTCGAGGTTGCCGAGGGTGCCGTCGGCTTCTGCTTCGAGATCGAGGTTGACCTTATCGGTCTCGATCTCCAGCAACGGCTCGCCCTTCTTCACCGCCTCCCCCGCCTTCTTGTACCAGCGGACGACCTTCCCCTCGGTCATGGCGTCGCCCATCTTGGGCATGATGATCTCGGTCATTGCCGGTACATCACCTGCTTGACCGCGCGAGCGATGTCTTCCTCGTGCGGCGTGGCGAGCAACTCGAGGCTTCGCGCATACGGCATCGGTACATCTTCGCCGGTCACACGCACGATGGGCGCGTCGAGCTCATCGAACATCTGCTCTGTGATGCTCGCGGCGATCTCCGCGCCGGCTCCGAACGGCTTCCACTGCTCCTGCACGACGACGGCGCGATGAGTCTTCGCCACCGAC
This sequence comes from Thermoanaerobaculia bacterium, assembly GCA_036001325.1. Classification (GTDB taxonomy): domain Bacteria; phylum Acidobacteriota; class Thermoanaerobaculia; order Gp7-AA8; family Gp7-AA8; genus DASVHS01. Next base: position 7,857 of record DASYUK010000417.1, on the reverse strand, counting down.
GCGTACGCCGGAACGAGATCGAGAGGACGCAGCGTGCGGAGGTCGATGACCTCGCACTCGATGCCCTCTTCGCTCGAGAGTTTGTCGGCGACGATGAGCGAGAGTTGCAGCATCCTGCTGTACGACACGATCGTGACGTCACCACCCTCTCGCGCGATGCGCGATTCGCCGAACGGCACGGTGAAGTCGGCGTCGTCGGGTACCTCCCCTTTCATGCCGTAAAGCGCGGCGCTCTCGAGAAACATCACCGGATCCTTGCCGCGGATCGCCGTCTTCAGGAGTCCCTTCGCATCGGCCGGTGTGGCGGGAGCGACGACGTGAATGCCGGGAAAGTGCGCGTAGAACGATTCGAATGACTGCGAGTGCTGCGCGGAAAGCTGTACGCCCGCGCCCTGCGGTCCGCGAACCACAACCGGCACGTCCACCTGACCGCCGGAAAAGTAGCGGACCTTGGCCGCGTGATTGAGGATCTGGTCGGCGGCGACGATCGCGAAGTTCACCGTCATCATCTCGACGATCGGCCGCAGACCCACCATGGCCATTCCCACTGCGGTTCCGACCATCCCCGCTTCGGCGATCGGCGTGTCGATCACGCGCTCCGGACCGTACTTCTTGAGCATGCCGGCGGTGATGCGGAACGTGCCTTCGTAGACGCCGATGTCCTCGCCCATGATGAGGACGTTGTTGTCGCGATCCATCTCCTCCATCATCGCGTCGCGGATGGCATCGCGGTAGCTCTTCTCGCTCATGATTCTTGTCGGTTCACCGATGCGGGCCCATGCTCCGCAACGACATCCGTGAACAACTCCTGCGGATCGGGCGCCGGACTCTCCTCCGCGAACTTCAGCGCCTTCGCGACTTCCTCGGTCGCCGACTCTTCCATCTTTTTCACATCGTCATCGCTGAGTCCGCACACCTCTGAAAGACGTGTGCGAAGAATCGTGATCGGATCGCGATGCCGGTGCTCTTCGACCTCATCCTTCGTCCGGTAAGGCTGGAGGATGTCTGCGGCGCCGTGACCGGAGAAGCGATACGTGACCGCTTCGATGCAATACGGTTTGCCTGTTTCGCGCACCTGGCGCACGACGCGATCGGCGACGCCGCGCACGGCGAAGATGTCCTGGCCGTCGACTTTCTCCGACTGAATGTTGTAGGCGCGCACACGCGCGGCGAGATCCGTGAGCGCCGAGTGCCGCTCCACCGAGGTGCCCATGGCGTAGCCGTTGTTCTCGATGATGAAGACGATCGGACACTTCCCGTCCTTCCCCCACAATCCGGCCATATTCATCGCCTCGTGGAACGAGCCGATGTTCATCGCGCCGTCGCCGAAGTAGCAGACGACGATCCGTTCGGTCCGCTGATAACGCAGCGCGTAGGCCGCGCCGGTAGCGAGCGTCAGATGTCCGCCGACGATTCCGTAACCGCCGTAGAGACCATGCTCGACGTCGAACAGATGCATGGAGCCGCCCTTCCCTTTCGAAAGACCGGTGCCCTTTCCGAACAGCTCCGCCATGACCTTGCCGGGATCGCTGCCGAGGGCGAGTGCCTGCGCGTGATCGCGATAGCCGCAGAAGACGAGGTCGTCCTTCTGCAGCGCGGAGATGATGCCGCTGGCGACGGCTTCCTGCCCGATGTAGACGTGGAGATATCCGCCGATCTTGCCGCGACGGAATTCGCGCTCAGTGGCCTCCTCGAATCGGCGGATGAAGATCATCTGCCGGAGGATGTCGGTCCACTCCGGCGCGCACGCGGGGTCGACGACGGCGGTGGGGGTCTGCTGCTGTTTTGCCTTCGCCATGCTGGTTCGCGGCGATGCACACCGCGGACAGCGATTCTAGCTCAGGTGAGCGTCGTCGAGGTTCGTGCCCCTCAGCACGAATATGAGGGCAACGACGGCCAGCACCGCGCCGTTCACCGCCAGGGCGATCGAGATCGACCAGCGCTGCGCAACGTAGCCGGCGAGGAGATTGCCGATCGGCATGCCGCCGCGGAAGGCCAGCATGAAGATCGACATGACGCGGCCGCGCATGGCGTCGGTCGTCGTGAGCTGAACGAGCGAGCTGTAGAGCGAGATCACGCCGACGATGCAAGCGCCGGCGCAGAACGCGATGACCAGGCTGACCGGCAGCGAGCGCGAGACTCCGAAACCGACGAGCAGGCACGCGAATGCGAGCTGCAGCAGCAGCGCGACGGTGCCCTTCCTCGCCACATGCGCCGTCGCCGCGACGAACAGCGCGCCGGCGACTGAGCCGATGCCGTACACGGCCATCATCCACGCGTACCCCGACGCATCGAGCTTGAAGATCGATCGCGCCACCACAGGCATGAAGGTCACGATCGGCATCCCGAGAAATGTCCCTGCGAATGCGAGAAACGTGAGCAGCAGCAGTGTGCGACGCGATGTCACAAACGCGAAGCCCGCCCTCATCTCATCGATGATTCCGCTCTTCGTATCGCGTGACATCACCGCGGGCGTCCGGATCAGCAGAATCGCGATGATCACGGCGATGAACGAGACGCCGTTCACCGCAAAGCAGATCGCTGCTCCCCACGCCGCGAGCGCAATGCCGGCGAGGATCGGACCGATGACGCGTGCGAGATTGAACTGCATCGAGTTCATCGCGATCGCATTCGAGACGTCTTCTCGTTTGACGAGCAGCGGCAGCAGAGAGATATACGCCGGTCCGCTGAACGACTGCGCGCTTCCGGTGAGAAACGAGAGCAGAAAGATGTGCCACACCTTCACGGATCCCGACCAGATCAGCGCGGCGAGGATGAAGGCAAAGGTCATCTGAAGATACTGCGAGAGGAGCATGATCTTGCGGCGCTCCACGCGATCGGCGACGACACCACCGAAAAGCGAGAAGAGCAACATCGGTCCCGTGGCGAGAAAACCATCGACGCCGAGGAGAAAGGCGGAGTTCGTCATGTTCAGGACGACCCAGCCTTGCGCGACCGTCTGCATCCATGTTCCAACGGTCGATGTGAATGCGCCGATCCATAGCAGGCGGAAATCGCGATAGTGCAGAGCGCTGAACGTCCGCGCCAACCGGCTGCGCGGTTGTGAGGCGACTCTCGCTGCCGATTCGAGCGTCTCTTCCTGCGGGAGCGATGCGCTCATGCGCGGATCTTGAGCCTCGCATTCGTCCCCGCGGTGTGGGCATGGCAGATGGCGATGGCGAGCGCATCAGAGGCGTCGATCGTCAGCTTCAGCGTCGCGCAGCCGGCCAACAGCATCCGAACCATCTTCGCCACCTGCTCCTTTTCCGCTGCGCCATAGCCGACAACGGCGCTCTTCACGGAGCGCGGCGAATATTCATAGATGGAGAGCCGCGCTTCCTGCGCTGCGAGCAGAATCACACCGCGCGCGTGCGAAAGCTGAATCAGACTCTTCGCGCTCTGCCCCGCGAACGGCGACTCCACCGCGATCGCCTCCGGCCTCGTCCGTCCAATCACCTCGGCGATCCCTCGGTGGATTTGAACCAGCCGCTGCGCGAGCTCCGCTCCACGCGGTGTAGAGATCGATCCCTGTTCGATGAGCAGCAGCCGTCCGCGGTCATAGTCGACCACGCCGAAGCCTGTGGTGATGCTGCCGGGGTCGACGCCGAGGATGCGCATGGCTAATGGTAAAGGCTGAATGGGGAATGTCGCATTCAACATTCAACATTCAACATTCCCCGTCACTCCTTCCAGAATCTCACCTCGTAAATCGACCGCCCCTGCGCCCGATACTTCGCCTCATAGTTGGTCCGCGGCGGATCGTCGGGACCAGGCACGCGAGTCTCGGCCCGAAAGAACGACGCGAGAACCGGCGCCGCCTTGTCGAAGTAGTCACGATGATCGGTCACGTAGATCCCCGAACCGCCATCGACGAGAACGCGCCGGATCTCCGCCAGCACTTCCGGACGGATGATTCTCCGCTTCTGCTCGCGAGGGCGTGGCCACGGATCGGGAAAGTAGATGTGAACTTCCGCCACCGACGCGTCAGCGAACATCTTCTGCAGGACCGAAAAGGCGTCGTGGTTGATCACGCGGACGTTCGAGAGATGTCGCTTCATCACGCGATCACGGATGACGCGGTGATAGTGCAGCGACTTCTCGATGCCGATGAAGTTGAGATCGGGACGCTCCATCGCGGAGCTGATGAGAAAGCGCCCCTTTCCCGATCCGATCTCGAGAACAACGGGACCGTTGTTCCCGAACAGACTCGGGAAATCGAGGCGCGCGAATCCCGTCTCACGCGGGTTGATCTCATTGTTCGAGGTCGTTGTACAACCTCACATACGTTTCGTAGCGGGCGCGGTTGATCTCGCCGCGCTCGACGCGATCCTTCACTTCGCAGTCCGGCTCGTGCACATGCGAGCAGTCATTGAAGCGGCAGAGCTCCGCCGCTTCGGCAAACTCCGGAAAGTAGTCGCGCAGCGACTCGCGGTCGAGGTCCCACAGTCCGAATTCGCGAATCCCCGGCGTGTCGATGAGATAGGTGCCGTCTCCGAAGTCGTACAGCGTTGACGCAGTGGTCGAATGCCGGCCGGTGCCGCGCTTGTGCACTTCCTTCGTGGCGAGCTTCAGCCGCGAGTCGAGCGCGTTGAGGATCGATGATTTCCCCACGCCGCTGTGACCGACGAGCGCGGCGGTTTTTCCCAGCACCTGCCGGCGAAGCTCATCGAGCCCTTCGCCGGTTCGTGTCGAGCACGTGATGACCGGAACGCCCAGGTCGCGGTAGGTAGCGAGTTTTGCGAGCTCGGCATCGCGATCGGCCGGATCGAGAAGATCGATCTTGTTTACGCAGATGACCGGCTTCGCGCCGCCGCGCTCGATCGCGATCAGATAGCGATCGATCAAACGTGGGCGCAGCGGCGGCGCCTTCACGGACACGACATGAACGACGACGTCGATGTTCGCGGCGATCAGCCGCTGCAGATGCTTGTTGAGCGGGTCGGGGCGGGCGAGCACGCTGCGGCGCGGCAGAATCTCCGTGAGGTCCCAATCGACCACGTGCACGCGATCGCCAACAGTGAGTGCGCTCTTTTGTCTCACCGCGATCTCCGGCGGTACGACGCAGTCGATCTCGTGATGCTCGTGAAACACGCGACAACGTCCGCTAGTGACGGAGATGACGATCGCCGCGCCCGTGTAGTCGACGTCGCTCGAATGTTCCCGCGCGATGAAGCCGGCGGGATCTTCCGCGATCGGCCGCCGCCCGCGCGCTCGCCCCTGCTGGTCGAGCAGCTTCTCCCAGTTGTCCTCGTCGAAATCCTTGCGACGAGCTTCGTCCTTGCCGCGAGCGGCGCGACGCTGTTTGGACTTCTGCTTGCTCGCCTTCATCTCGTCGTAGGTTTTGTGCTTGGCGATGTCCTTCTGCTGTCGCTTCAGTTGGCGATCCATTCTCTTCAGATTACCTGATGTAGAATTCCGGCGTTCCGTTTCTGGGCGTTAAATGCACGTAGAGGGAGAACGCGTTGGAGAAGCCGTTTGTACTTCTCGTCGACGACAATGAGGCCACGTGCACACTGATCACGGCCCTGCTGCATAAGGATTTCAACATCGAAGTTGCCGCTGACGGTCTCGAGGCGCTGGAACAACTTCGCACCAAAACCTACGCCACGGTGATCCTCGACCTGCGTATGCCGCACCTGGACGGTTACGGCGTCCTCGATTTCCTGAGAGACAACAATCCGGAGGTCCTCCGCCGGGTGCTCGTCGTCAGCGCGGCGCTGACCCGCGCCGAGATCGCGCGGGTGAAGACCTATGACGTCTGCGCCATCATCAGCAAGCCTTTCGAGGTGGATACATTGCTGAGCGCGGTGAAGCAGTGCGTCGATGACCCGTCGGCCTCGCGAGGAAGCATGTTCACGAGTGGCGTGATCTTGTTTCTTGCGGATTTGTTGAGGCAGCGGTTGATGTAGGTCGTCGGTCGTGGGTCGTAGGTAACGGGGGCCGCAGCGCGAAAAAGGCCCCCGGTACCCACGACCCACGACCTACGACCGGCACAACCACGCCAAAAACGGCGCGCCTGAAATCATCGTGGCGATGGCCATCGTCCCAAAGGTGCCGCGGCTCTTGATCTCGGAACAAGCGACGACCAGAGCGGCCAGCTCCTCGGGATCAAACGGCTTGCGAACGACGCCGTGAATCCGTTGCGGGTCGAGAGTATCGACGACGCTGCGATCCGCACCGGTGAGCACGAGCACGACCGGCGGTGACGGCATCGACTCCGCCTTCATGGCGTCGATGACGCCGAACCCGTCGATTCCGGGCATGAGCAGATCGAGGAGCACGACGGCATAAGTGTTCTCGCGCAACAGATCGATGGCGTCTTTTCCGTCGGCAGCCGTATCGACCGTCAAGCCGCGCGGCCCGAGAGCGGATGAGAGGAGTCGTCGCACATCATCATCGTCATCGACGACGAGAACGCGTCTGTAACTTTCGTTCGGCATGAACCGCGGATACTGCGGTGAGGCAGCGCCGTGTGTCAACCACGGCACTCGGGCACTAGATCTGTACGCTCGGCAATCGCGTCGCGCTCTGCACGGCCTTGCGAAGTGCGTGCTCAAAGTCGGTGGCAGCCACGGGACGGCTGTACAGAAAGCCCTGCATTTCCGCGCACTCCTCGCGCTGCAGGAAACCGAGCTGTGCTTCCGTCTCCACCCCTTCGGCGACGACGCGGAGCTTCAGCGCGCGCGCCATCGCGACGACGGCGGTGATGATGGCCTGATCGTTGACGTCGGCGGAGAGATCGCGCACGAATTCCTGATCGATCTTCAGCGTGTCGATCGGGAAGCGCTTGAGATAGCTGAGCGAGGAGTAGCCCGTGCCGAAGTCATCGATGGAGATGCGCACGCCCATGGTCTTGAGCATCATCATTGTCGCCAGCGAAACCTCCGCGTTCTGCATGACCGTCGACTCGGTGATCTCCACCTCGAGGCAACTGCCGGGGAACTTGGTCTCCTCGAGGACGCGACTGATTCGCGTAGCCAGATCGCGCTGCTGGAATTGCCGCGGCGAGAGGTTCACCGCCAGTCTCAGCCGTCCGAGACCGCGGTCGTGCCACTGTTTCACCTGCGTGCATCCGGTGCGGAGCACCCACTCGCCGATCGTGATGATCAGATCGGATTCTTCCGCCGCGGGGATGAAGCTCTCCGGCGGCAGCAGTCCGCGCGTCGGATCGTTCCATCGCACGAGCGCTTCCGCGCCGACGACCAGCCCCGTCGCGATCTCGACGATGGGCTGGTAGTGAAGAACGAGCTCGTTCTTCTCGATCGCATGCGACAGCCGGCGCTCGAGCATCAGACGGTCATCGACCGGAGGCGTGGTGGCGTACTGATAGTTGTTGCGCCCGAGCTGCTTCGCGCGATACATGGCCCGATCGGCATTCTTGAGCAGCGTCTCGGCGTCGAAGCCATCGCCGGGGAAGACGGCGATGCCGATGCTCGTCGTCACCTTCAACTGATGACCGTCGATGACGACCGGCTGGTTGACTGCGTCGAGTATTTTGCGCGCGACGGTTGCCGCGCCACGCCCATCGTTGACATCGGAGAGCAGTACGGTGAATTCATCGCCTCCCATGCGCGCCACCGTGTCCTCAGCCCGCACGCAGGCCACGAGCCGCGAGGCCACAGACTGCAGCAGGTGGTCTCCGACAGTGTGACCGACGGAGTCGTTGACGTTCTTGAAATCATCGAGGTCGAGGAACATGACCGCGGCTCCGCGCGTCGCGCGGCGGGCGTGGGCAAGCGCCATGCTGATGCGATCGCGGAATAGCAGCCGGTTCGGAAGACCGGTCAGCACGTCGTGGTAAGCCTGGTACTCGATCTCCTCCTGCGCGTATTTGCGGTCGGTGATATCGATGATCGT
>DASYUK010000416.1:0-7548 GCA_036001325.1 Thermoanaerobaculia bacterium | reverse complement strand
GTGACGATGGTGACGTACCCGCGTACACCGGCGCACACGCCGCGCGAGCCGAAGCTGCGCATCGACGCGGGGCGAAGGAATGTCGACTTCATGAAGCGATACGTTCTCGCTCCGTAATGCGGTGCCGTTCGTGGCCAGGGCGCTCGCTCACGACCACGTGCGCATGAACATCGCCACCGTCATCACCAGACCGATGACGACGACAGACACGCGCACGAACTTGCGCCCCAGCCGTCGCGCCATGCGCGCGCCGAAATAACCGCCGGCGATGGCGCCGACGGCCATGATGATGCCGTCGCGCCAGACCACGGCCCCGGAGATCGCGAAATAGATCGCGGCGACGCCGTTGATGCAGATCGCGAGTAGATTCTTCAGTCCGTTCATCTGATGCAGATCGGTCAGCCCGATCAGCCCGAGCGCGGCGAGCATGAGGATGCCCATTCCCGCACCGAAGTAGCCGCCGTAGACGGCCACGGCGAACTGAAAGACGAAGACGAACACGACCCAACCGGGCGTCGGATTCTCGTGCGCACGGGCCACAGTGCCGAGGCGTTTGGAGATGAACTCCTGCGCGGCGAGAAGAATCGTGGCGATGAAGATGAGCAACGGCACAATGCGCTCGAACGTTCTCTCCGGTGTGCGAAGTAGCAGCCACGCACCGAGCGCCCCTCCTGCGAGTGATGGAATCGTCAGCAGCAGAAGCCATCGACGGATCGTCGATAGCTCGCGCCGGAATCCGACCATCCCGGCGAACGAGCCGGGCCAGAGCGCGACGGTGTTCGTCGCGTTCGCGATGATCGGAGCGCGGCCGGCCCACACCAGCGCCGGAAAGGAGATGAGTGTTCCGCCGCCGGCGATGGAATTGATCGCGCCTGCGATGATGGCGGCAAGGACAATCGCGAGCGTCTCGATCATCGGAACGGTCGTAGGTCGTAGGTCGTTGGTACCGGGGGCTGCATCGCAGGAACGCAGAGGCCCACGGTACCTGCGACCTACGACCCACGACCTACTTCAAACCCTCGGCCACATACAGATCGTTCGTGGTACGCAGCGCGTTATACGCGTACGCCGTGGCGTCGCGGGACATCAAGACCGGCGCGATCTTGTAGACGCCCGCCGGATCGCTCGGCCCGAACTCCTTCCACAGCTCGTGCGCTCCCGTCGCGAGCGTCACCTTGAAAACGCGAGCGGGGAGGGCGGTGGGGCGGTACACATAGAGCGCACTGCTGTCTGGCGTCCATTCGATCGGCACTGTTCCCTTTTCCACACCGGGAACGGGCCGCGGCTCGCCGCCGTTGATCGGATAGAGAACGATCGTTTCTTCCGCGGTCATGCCGGCGACCGTGCGTCCGTCGGCCGAGACTGCGAACGGGCGGAGCGTGCTCGCCCAGATGTTCTCCGGAGAAATCGGGTCGACCGTTTCGTCGAGCGTATCGACGACCAGCAGGCGATAGTTGCTCTTCGGCAACGCGCCACCGATGATGACGCGCTTCGAATCCGGCAGCCATTCGGCGCCGAGCTCGAAGTTGCCGATGAGTTTGATCTCGCGCGGCTCGCCGGTGCCGGTTGGAAGCAGCATCAGCTTCGCCCCGCTGTGCGCGAGGATCCATTTGCCGTCGGGCGAGAGTGCATCGCCGTATCCTTCACCGATGAGGACAGGCGCGGGCGAGTCGGCACGGCGAAGATAGATCGCGCTTCTGTTGCCGCCGCCTTCGCGCGTCTCGTTGAACAGAATGCTGCGGCCGTCCTGCGAAAGATCCGCGAGGATCGACCAGTCGAGCCACGACATCTCACGCTCATTCGTGTCACCAGGGCCGTGATAAAGCAATCCGGCGCGCCACATGCCGTTGGCCATCAGCACGCGACCCGCCGCGGAGATGTCGAAGAGCTTCATCGAGCCCGTGACGCGGCTGACCATCCGCGGTTCTCCATCGAGCGGCACCGCGTAAAGTGACGGCGGAGCGCTGGAGTCGGTGCCGGTGATCCAGATCTCTTTCGCATTGCGCGACCAGGCCAGACCGTTCGCACCATGCGACCATCCGTGAGCGACAGCTTCGGGCTCGCCGCTGCCGATGACCACGATCTGGTATTCGCCGCGAAGTGGCTCGACGAAGGCGACTCGGTTTCCGTCAGGCGAGACGCGGAGATCTCGCAGATCGTGCGGCGTCTCATACTTCAGCGTGCCGATCGGATATTCGACACGATATTTGCCGCCCTTGACTCGAATGATCGCGAGCTGCGATCCGTCCGGCGACCAGTCGGCTTGCAGCACACTGTCCGCGACTTCGCGAGGCATGCCGCCGGCGAGCGGCACTCGCGCGAGCGTGCCGAGGTTCGTCAGGCGATCGCGATGGAGAAGGATGGCGAGCTCAGTCGATTTTGATACCGCCAGCACATCTGCCTCAGGAATCCCGAGCGGCCGTGCCTCGGGACTCTGACGGCTGGTGACGTAGATCTCCGCCGGTTGCCCTTCCCAGGCAGCGCTGTAAACGATCGTGTCGCCGTCGGGCGAGAACCGTGCGCTGCGAACCTCGCCGCGCCGGAAGGTGATGCGTCGAAAAGAAACGTCCTGCTTCGTCCCGCTGAGTTTGTGCGCGAAGTACCAGCCAGCAAACGCAGCGCCGGCGATCGAGACGATATAGAGCAGCGTCAGGAGCGTCGGCGAAACGCGCGGTTTCCGTTTCGCGACCGTCATCGTGCGTGGGCGGGCTTGCGTTGGCGCTCGCGCCGCCGTGATCGGCTGCGCCACACTCGGCTGCGCCACACTCGGCAACGCTGCAGTCGGTGTCGATGTACGGATCGTTGGAGTGTTTGTTTGCGGTGGCGGTGGCGTCGGCGCGACTCCCGACAGCGTGCCGTGCGAAGAGAAATTCGTCATCGTCTCGAGGTTGAAGGCGAGATCGCGCGCCGACTGGAATCGCTGCTCCCGATCCTTCTCCAGACATCGGCAGACGAGACGATTGAGCGCTGGAGGAATGTTCGGATTCACCTCGAGCAGCTCCGGCGGCTCCTCTTTTAAAATGGCACTGAGCGTTTCGATCGACGAGCTGCGCTTGAACGCGCGCTGGCCGGTGAGCATCTCGTACATGATCGTGCCGAGGGCGAAGATGTCGGTGCGGGGATCGACCTGCTCGCCGCGCACCTGCTCGGGCGACATGTAGCCGACCGTGCCCATGACCATGCCCGGCTCCGTCGCCGCGGGCTTGAACCCCGGACCGTCGCCGCCCGTCATCGCACTGAGCTTTGCGATGCCGAAGTCGAGGATCTTCACGCGCCCTTCTTTGGTCAGGAAGATGTTCTCCGGCTTCAGGTCGCGATGAATGATGCCCTTCTCATGTGCGGCGCCGAGGCCATGCGCCACGTGCAGCGCGATCTCCACGGTCTTGCGGGGCGGTATCGGACCTTTGTTGAGGCGATCGCGAAGCGTCTCGCCGTGCAGCAGCTCCGACACGAGATATGGCGTGCCTTGCGCGTTGCCGACGTCGTAGATCGTGAGGAGATTGGGATGGTTGAGCATCCCGGTCGCGCGCGCTTCCTGCTCGAAGCGGACGAGCCGCTCCTTGTCGCTGAGGGTCACGGCTGTCAGGATTTTGATCGCGACATCGCGTCCGAGGCGCGTGTCGTGCGCGCGGTAGACGGCGCCCATTCCGCCTTCGCCGATCATCGAGGCGATGCGATACGGGCCGAGCATCGCGTTTTCGGGAATGACGGGCATGAACAATGTTAACAGGCCGGTAGCTGGTAGTTGGTAGTTGATAGTTAGTAGCTGGTGCCTTTTCGCGCTGAGGCACCAGCTACCAGCTACTAACCACCAACGACTGACTGTTATCCTGCGCCGTCTTGTTGAAACTCTGGGCAGTCGTCGCCGCCATCGCCATCGGTCTCCTCCTCGGCTCGGCGCCGCTGCTCGATCCCGATGAGGGGCGGAACGCCGAGGTGGCGCGGGAGATGGCGGAGACGAATGACTATGTGGTGCCGCATCTCGACCGGTTGCCGTATCTCGATAAACCGATCGTCTACTTCGCGGCCGCGGCGGCGGCGATGGAGGTTCTCGGCGCGACGGAGCTCGCGGCGCGATTGCCCGCCTATCTGTTCACGCTCGCGACAGCGGCGGTCATCTTCTGGTTCGCGCGGCGATTGTGGAGCGTCGATGAAGCATGCGTTGCGGTGATCGCCTTTCTATCGATGCCGCTGACGATTGCTTTCGCTCGGACCGTGATCTTCGACAGCGCGCTGACGTTTTTCATGGTCGTGGCGATCATCGCGTTTTACTTCGCGGTCGAATCCGACGATCGGAAGTGGAACGCGATCGCCTGGCTCTCAATGGGTCTCGGCGTGCTGACGAAGGGGCCGGTCGCGCTGGCCGTGCCGCTGTTCGTCGCGATTCCTTATGCGATCTGGCGCAAGCGCTTCGCGAAGATCTGGTCGATCGCCGGTTTGATTCTCTTCGTCGTGGTGATCGCGCCATGGGTGGCGGCGGTGCAGCGAGTCGTGCCCGACTTTTTGCGATACGTGCTCGTGACCGAGACCGCCGAGCGCCTGACAACCGGCGCGCTCAAGCGCACCGGCCCGCCGTGGTACTTCGTGCCGTATCTCATCGGTGGTGCGTTGCCGTGGTCAATCGTGGCGATGCGCAAGCCTCGCGATCGTGATGAGATCTTTCTGTTTCTCTGGATCGCGATTCCTTTCCTGTTTTTCTCGATCTCGCAGTCGAAGCGTCCGCAGTACATGCTGCCGCTGATGCCGGCGATCGCGCTGCTCGCCGCGCGCTCGATCCGAATGCGGGTGGCGGCGATCGTGATCGCGGTGGTGGGAATCATCGTGATCGCGGCGCCGCACTTTCGAATGGATCCGATCATCGCTGCCGCCGCAAGAATGCCGGCGTATCTCCTCAGCGCGCTGCTCGTCGTGGGCGGCATTGTCGCGGCGATCGTTCGCAGGAGAGAGATTGCGGTCATCGCGCTGTCTCTTCCGATGATCGCGATCCCGATCGTCACGACGCCGCTGATGGACGCGATTGCAGAGCGTCGATCGACGAAGTCATTTGCGGCGCGACTCGAGCCATATCTGTCGCCGCATATCCACGTCGTCGGCGTCGAGGCCTTCACCGGATCGCTGGCGTTCTATCTCGAGCGTCCGATCGTCGTGGCCAGCGACGATGGCGAGGAGCTCACGAGCAACTACGTCACGCGACACTACGGTCAGTTCAGCGGCGCGCCGGCCTTGCCACTAAAGCCGACATCATGGCTGCGTCAGACGATCGACGGCTGCTGCGCCATGCGGCTCTACATTCTTCGCAACAACGACAAGGCGAACCGCGCACTCTTCGAAGCACGCGGTCTGCGACCCATCGCCTCTGCCGCGCATTACGTCGCATACGGGCCAAGGATGGGCGGTGTGAATAGAATGGCGCCCTGATGTGCGGCATCTACGGGATGGTGAGCGAGTCAGGAGCTGCTCTGCAGTATCCGGCGATCCTCGACTTCATGGGCGAGGCGCTACGGCACCGCGGTCCTGACGGTCGGGCTGTTCTGCGTGACACCTCGGCGGCGATCGGGACGGAGCGGCTGCGCATCATCGATCTGCACGAGCGTGCCGACCAGCCGTTCTCCGATCCGCAGGAGCAGGTCTGGCTGGAGTGCAACGGCGAGATTTACAACGCGCCGGCGATCCGCGCGCAGTATCGCGATTATCCATATCGATCGCATTCCGATGTCGAAACGATCATTCCGCTCTACCTCGATCGCGGTACCGAAGCGATCGCGACGCTCGACGGGATGTTCGGGCTGGCCATTCGCGACAATGCCACGGGCACGCTGATCCTGGCGCGCGATCGCGCCGGCGAGAAGCCGCTCTTCTATGCGCGTGTCGGTCACGAAGTGGTTTTCGCTTCGGAGCTGCAGAGCGTTCTCGCGCACCCTTCGGTCTCGCGCGATCTCGATCCCATCGCCATCGCCGAATACCTGCGCCTCGGCTATGTCCCTGAGCCGCGCACGATGTTCGCCTCTATCCGGCGCGTTCCTGCGGGTTCATACATCTCGTTCAATGGAAACGAGGAGCTCGTTCGGTATTGGCAGCCGGAGAAGTTCACGACGGTGCCGCGCGATGTCAACGAAGCGGTCGTCGAGTTGCAGCAACTCATCGAGACGGCCATTGCCAAGCAGGTGATGTCCGATGTACCGGTCGGCGTCTTCGTCTCCGGCGGTCTCGATTCATCGATCCTCGCGGCGCTGGCATCGAGCGTCATCGGCGTCGACAAGGTGCACACGTTTTCGGCGAAATTCGCTGAGGAGTCGTACGACGAGAGCGGCGGCGCCGCACGCGTCGCTGTGCGGATGCGCACGCGTTACGTTCCGGTGCGCATCGACGAGGAGACGCTGCTCGAGGCGCTTCAGAACGTGACGCGAAATGTCGCCGAGCCGATCGCCGATCCGGCAATTCTGCCGACGTTCCTTCTCGCGCGCGCCGCGCGCAACTACGTCAAGGTCATTCTCAGCGGTGAAGGAGCCGACGAGCTGTTTGGCGGCTACCCGACCTACGTCGGTCACAAGCTCGCTCCGATGTACGACGCGTTGCCGGCGCCGCTACGCAGTGCGATTCGCGGCGCGGTGCGACGGCTACCGTCGTCAGGAAAGAAAGTCACGCTGGAGTTTCTGCTCAAGCGTTTCGTCACCGATGCGGAGCGGCCCTGGATCGAGCGACATCTGTCGTGGTTCGGCACGGGACTGTCGAACGATGTCTACTCGAGCGCGCCGGCGGACCTTCCCGATCTGCCGTCGGCGCCGCCAGGTCTCGATCCGCTCACCGGCGCGATGCTCGTCGACTATCGAAGCTATCTTCGAGACAACCTTCTCGTGAAAGTCGATCGCGCGACGATGCTCTCGTCGGTCGAAGCGCGCGCACCGTTCCTCGATCGCGATGTGACGCGGTTCGCGCTGTCGCTCTCGCCGGAGTTGCGCGTCCGCCGTATGACGACGAAATGGCTGCTGAAGAAGGCAGCGGCGAAATGGCTGCCGCAGGATGTGATCTACCGGCGCAAACGCGGATTGAGCGTGCCGATCGCATCGTGGATCAATCGCGGATTGCGTGGTGAAGTCGATCGGCTGCTGGCGCCGGAGCGCCTGCGTTCGCGCGGCATCATCAACGAAACGTACGCAACGCGCCTTCTGACTGAGCATCGCAGCGGCCGCGCCAATCACGCCCGCCCGCTCTGGGCTCTGGTGATGCTGCAGTATTGGTTGGAGCGCTGGGCGAACTAAGGCCGGGACGGCCGCTCTCCTTTCGTGATCAGTAGCGGAGTTGGGCAGCGCCGTCGCGGAACGTGGCGCCGCGATGACCGGTGTAGCGCCCGATGGTCTTCGTCGTTCCTCGAACTGCGGCGCTGCTTAACTCCGCTCCTCAGTTTGCGGACTGTAATGGCGAGCGCGCAACGCTTGTGTTAGCGTGTGCCCATCGTCCAAGAGGAGGTTCACTATGGTCGCTCGCCGGTCGACGAATAGCCTCTTTCTCGGTTTTGTCCTCGCTTTTCTTCCGTTTGTTCTCTGTGCG
>DASYUK010000415.1:0-9132 GCA_036001325.1 Thermoanaerobaculia bacterium | reverse complement strand
CGCGGAACGAAGTTCTCCGGTCGTCCGCTCACAGAGGAACAGCTCGTTGCGGAAGGTGACAAGAGCCCGGGCGTGCTGATGGCGTCGGGCTATATCGCCGGCGGCGCGATCGCCGGAATCATCATCGCCTTCATGGCTGGCGTGCCATTCATGGCCGGGTTCAACAAGCGGATTGAAGAGCTCTCGACTCACAATCCTTTCTACTCGTCGAACCTGCTTGCGCTCGTTCCGTTTGCGATTCTGATCGCTCTTCTGTACCTGACGGGGCGCGAAAAGATCCTCGCCCATCGTCAGGTCGAGGTCTGATCGACAAAAAGTCGAATTTATCTCAACTGAAGCTGAAAGTTTCGCGGTGGGCGGAGGGTATATTGCTGACATCGCATGAATACCTTCTGCCTGGGCACAATCGTGTTCGTCGCGGCCCTCATTGCGTTCGTGCGCATCACGACGCTGCAGCGGCTCATCGCGCAACTCTCGAAAGACGTCGACCAGCTTCGTCTGGAGCTTGGGTCGTTCAAGCGCGAGGTCCGCGGGCGCAGCAAGGTAGAGGTCACACCGGAAGCGCCGCCAGAGCCTGAGCCCGTCGTCGTCGAACCTGTCGTCGAGCCCATCGTCGAACCGGTTGCTCCGCCGATCGCTGCGCGCGAACCTTTATCCCCACCACCCCCACCCCCGCCCGCCGCACCACCCCCGCCTCCCCCCGCGCCGCCCGAACCCCCGATTGCTGCCGCACCGGCTCCTGTCCCCGCCCGCACCTTCGACTGGGAAAGCATCGTGGGCGTGAAGCTCTTCTCCTGGATCGCTGGGATCGCCCTGGTGCTCGCAGCGGTGTTCTTTCTCAAATACTCGGTCGAGCACGGCTGGCTCAGTCCAACGATTCGCGCAACTCTCGGCCTGATCACAGGAACCGCATTGCTCGTCGTTTGCGAATTACGCGTGGCACGCAACTACTACGCGACGGCGAACGCGCTCCATGGAGCGGGAATCGCGATCCTCTACTCGACCCTCTTTGCGACGTATGCGCTTTGGCATCTGTTGCCCGCGGGTGTCGTGTTCGCGCTGATGCTCGGCGTCACCGCCGTCGCCGTGATGCTCTCGATTCGGCGTGACTCGGTGTTCATCGCGCTGCTCGGATTGATGGGCGGCTTCGCAACGCCGGCGCTTCTCTCGACAGGTGAGAACAGACCGATCGGGCTCTTTTCGTATCTGCTGCTGCTCAATGCCGGGTTGGCCTGGGTCGCGTTTCGAAAAGGATGGCCCTTGCTTTCGATCGGCAGTCTGATCTTCACGGTCCTGTATCAGTGGCTGTGGGTCGGCAAGTTCCTCACCGCGTCGCAGCTTCCGCTGGCCGCGACGATCTTCGGCGTCTTCGCGATGGCGGGGACGAGCGCGTTGTGGCTGCGAGGAGGTTTCGGTGAGCGAAAGCGGCCGCAATTCACTCGCGTCGCGATCGTCAGCGCGATCCTCCCGCTGGCGTTCGCGATCTTCGGATCCGCCGTTCCCGCTTATGGCGCGCGCTATAACGTCCTCTTCACGTTCCTCCTGCTGATGACCGCGGGTCTCGCAGTGATCTCCGCGACGCGTGGTCCGAAGTGGCTCCATAGTCTCGGCGGTGTGGCCACGCTGCTCACGTTCATCGTCTGGTCCGCGGTTTCGTACACGCCGCGCGCATATCCGGTGGTGCTCGCGTGGATCGCGGCGTTTGTCGTGCTATACCTGATCGCCGCGCTTCGCCTGCACACGACCGCGGTTCTCACGGCGGGCGTCCTCTTCTTCATGTTCCCGCTGCTCGCGGCGATCGAGAGGCGCACGGCGTCGCCGCTGCTTCTTTTCGGTACGCTCTTCGTCCTTCTCGCACTCACAGCCTCGTTTGCGATCGCTCGACGCAATGGCAACGTCTACTTCGCTGCCGCGCTGTTCGCGATCATTGCCGAGGGCGTGTGGTCGGCGAGGTACCTGACTCCGGATCGGCTGCAAGCGGCGCTGATGATCTATGGCGCGCTCGCGCTGCTCTTTCTCGGCGTACCGGTCGTCTCGCGACGGCTGGGCCGGCCGGTGGATGCAAATGGAACCGCGATCGTCGTCATCCTCGCGCTCTGCGTTCTCTTCTTCCTCACCGGCCACGCCATCGCGTCGGCGGCGCTGTGGGGACTCACTCTTCTTCTGGGAGTGCTCATGGCGGGAACGTTCATCGAGGCGAGCGTCGCGTGCCGACCCTGGCTGACAGGATTAGCGATCATCCTCGGTTGGCTCGTCCTCGGTTCCTGGTGGGAAGCGGCATCATTCGTCGCGGGCGTGCTCCCCGCGTTGAGCGTCGTGGCGATGTTCGGAGTGTTGGCGCTCGCCGGAGTCGCTTTGTCCGTGCGCCGTGATGACACGGCAGGATTCGCCCCGACTGCGCATCTCGTGCTGGCCGGATATCTCTTCCTGATGTTCGTGGCTGCACGTCGAGAGCTCTCGTTTCCGCCGTGGCCGCTCTTCGCGGTGTTGGCCATTCTGAGCCTCGCGATCGGCATCGCTGCGCTCTACCTGCGACGAGGCTCACTGGTCATCGGCGCTGCGGTCGCTTCGCAGATCGTGCTCGCGATCTGGAGCGCTAACGCCGCGCTGCAGCCGTGGACGAATGTCGCTCTGGCGGCGACGGTCATCGTCGCCGCGTACGCGGGAATCTGGTACGACCTCGCCAATCGGCTTCGGCGTGCCGATGATCAGAACTTCCTTCTGGCGGCGATTCTCGGATTATTCGCCGCTCATATCGTCGCGATGATCGCCGGACGCGCTCCGTCGCAGCCGCTCTTCGCGCCGCTCCTGATGACGCACGCAATCGTCGCGTTGGCGATTTTCGCGCTGGCATGGTTCACCGAACGGCACGAGATCGTTGTCATCGAGGTCGCTTTGGCCGGCGTAGCCACCGGGCTGGCTCGCCTCGATTCACCTCCGCGTGAATTCACCTTCGCAGCGGTTCTCTACGCGCTCTTCATCGCCTATCCGCTGCTCCTCGGTGCGCGCGCCAAACGGAGGTTCGAGCCGTATCTCGCGGCGGTGCTGGCGAGCGTCCCGTTCTTCTTTTTCGCGCGTGACGCGATGCGCGACGCCGGCCTCGGCTGGTGTATCGGCATCCTCCCCGTCGGTCAGGCGATTCTGATGATGGTTCTCGTGTTCTGGCTCCTGCGCATCGAACAGCCGGGCCAGCGCGAGCTGGCGCGCCTCGCAACGGTCGCCGCGGCGGCGCTCGCCTTCGTCACCCTGGCCATTCCGCTGCAGCTCGATAAACAGTGGATCACGATCGCGTGGGCACTCGAAGGTGCTGCGCTGATCTGGTTATTCAGGCGCATTCCACACCGTGGGCTTCTCGTGTGGGCGGCCGGATTGCTGGCGATCGTCTTCGTGCGGCTGGTCATGAATCCGGCTGTCTTCGCCTATCACCCGGCCAGCCACACGCCGGTGTTCAACTGGTACCTGTACACGTATCTCGTTTCAGCCGCCGCGTTTTTTCTGGCGGCTTACCTCTGGCCGCGAGATGTTCGAGGTGGTCTGCCTGCCGCGAATGTCGGCGGCACGATCATCCTGTTTGTGTTGCTCAACATCGAGATCGCCGACTTCTACTCGAAGGGGCCGAATCTCACATTCAACTTCTTCTCTTCATCGCTCGCGCAGGATCTGACATACACGATCGGCTGGGCGGTGTTTGCGGTGGCGATGCTCATCGCCGGCATCATTTTTCACACGAGATCTGCGCGCGTCGCGGCGTTGTTACTGCTCGTGGTGACGATCCTGAAGTGTTTCCTTCACGATCTCGCGCGACTGGGCGGCCTTTATCGCGTCGGCTCGCTTCTCGGCCTGGCGATTTCGCTCGTGCTCGTCGGCATCCTTCTGCAGAAGTTCGTCATGACGAGGACACGGCCTGGAGAGGAAGCGGCGTGAAGACTTTGATTCTGATCATGCCGCTGCTGATGGTCGTCCCCGCGGCCCGGCCACAATCGTTTCAACATGAGCGAACGGTCACACCTGGAGCAACAGGCGCGAACCGGCTCGATGTCGATGTGCCTTTGCTCGCGGGAAGCGCGCCGGATCTGCACGATCTGCGTTTCTTCGACGCGACCGGTCGCGAGCTCGGCTATCTATTCATTCAGCCGCGGCCGCGCGAAGCGAAATGGACGGTGGCGACGCTTCTCGCTGTCGCTTCGACAAAGACGACGAGTGGTTTCGAAGCGGACCTCGGCGGGATCCGTGAGGTCGATCGTCTCCGACTCCACGGGATCCGATCTCCTTACCTCAAGCATGTCGTGCTCGAAGGAAGCGGCGATCGTTCTCACTGGACGATGCTCGCCGATACGACCGTCTTTGATCTGCCAGATCAACAGCTCCGCCGGCCGGAGATCGCATTTGACCCCGGCGAGTATCGATATCTTCGCGTGACCTGGGACGATCGATCGAGCGCGCGCGTTTCCGGCGTGACGAATGTCGAAGTGCGGCTGCATGACGCGATTGCCCCGCCGGAGCCGCTTCGTTCATCGATGCCGTTTCGGACGCTGGCGAGCGAGCCGGGAAAGAGCCGTTATCGAATCGACCTTCCGGGGCCGCATCTTCCGATCGATGCCGTCGAGGTGCAGGTTTCAGGCGGCGATGTGTTTCGAGCGGCGCGCGTGACTGAGCCGCAACTCGCAAACGGCGCGATCACGCCCGTGATCCTCGGCACGGAGCAACTCCGTCGCGCGGTGCGCGATGGCTTCGTCGCCGCTGAAATGGCGGTGTCGATCACGCCGCCATCAGGTCGCGAGATGGAGCTCGTCGTCGACAACGGCGCGAATCCGCCGCTGCCGGTATCGGCGATCGTCGTGCGGTTTTCTGCCCAGCCGTGGATCTACTTCGAAGTGGCCGATACCGCGTCGATCACCGCGCGCTACGGCAATGACCGCGTGCCGTCACCTCGCTACGATCTCGAGGCAGCACGGCCGTTCGTCGGGCGTAGACCGATCGCCGAAGCGCGCTGGAGCAGCCCACCGAAACCGTCGGTCTTGCGAGCGCGACAGGAAGCCGCGCCTCCACTCCCGGCGCGCGGCCCCGCGGTCGATCGCTCATCCTTCCGCTTTTCGCGTCCCATCAGCAGCACGACAGCAGGCCTCGTTGTGCTGCCGCTCGATGTCGACGTCCTCGCACGAAGTCGCGATCTCGCCGACGTGCGTGTCGTCGATCAACAGTCGCGCCAGGTGCCGTACATCGTCGAGCATCGTGACGCGCCGTTGAGGATCGCGCTGGCGGTTCCTCAGCGCGTCGACGCGGGGCGCTCTCTATCGCGATACCGCCTCCGCTTGCCGTACGACACGCTTCCCGGCAGCATTCATCTCGTCATCACAACATCGGCGCGAGTCTTCGAACGAACGGTTCGCGTTGTTCGTACAGCCGACGAGCGTCGCGGGCGCGAGGAGGCCGAAATCGCTCAGGCGCAGTGGCGCAATAGCGATCCGGAAACTGCCGCCGCGCCTCTGACGTTCGACGTCACGCTCCGCGGAACTACAGCGATTGACCTTCTCATCGATGAAGGCGACAACGCTCCACTTTCGCTTTCATCGATCGATCTTTTTCTTCCGTCGTACGCGCTTCGGTTCGAGCATCCCGGCGGTGCGCTCGCGATCCTCTATGGCAACAATAGCGTCGCTGCGCCGCATTACGATCTCGCTCTTCTCGCGCCGAGGATTCTTACGGAGCCTGCGCGCGAAGTGAGCATGAAGAAGCCGGCGGCGGCTGCGCCGGCCGGTAAGCGAGAGATCAGGTATTTCTGGATCGCGATCGCCGCGGCGGCAATCGTGCTGCTGGCTCTCTTCGCGCGATTACTCGCGCCAGCTCTGCGCGAAGAATCGCGCCCTCTCGGCGAGACACCAGGTCGTAGCGATCCGCCGCGCTGACCATCGCGGAAACATCCGCGACACGATCGCATATGTGAGTAGTGCCGCGTTGAGCACGGCGACGATCACCACAGAATGCGCGCGATCGAACGACGGAATGTGTGTGTACGGCCAGCGGATGAAGAGCCAGTCGACGCCGGCGAGAAGGATGAACTGCGCTGCGTCGTGCAAAATCATGCGACGTCGTGCGCGTGTGATCGCGCGACGTGAGTCGAATACCGCGACCGGCGGACAGTCGTCCGCGGTGATACCGGGTAGCAGCTCTCTCCTCGCCATGTGCTGATGTCGACAGTCAGATGGGGAGAGAAATTCCAAATAACCATGGGTCCTTCTCCCCGCGGGAGAAGGTGCCGCAGAGCGGCGGATGAGGGGCGCCCTCACCCGGCATCTACCTCATCCGTATCGTCTGAGCGATGTAGTTCCCTCCGGCGTCGCGGAATGCTTTGACAAGGACGTTATCGTTCACGTTCAGCTTGTCCGCCGTCGTGTAGCCGCCACTCTTCGTGCGTACCGCAAAGTCCTCTGTCACGTAAAGGGAAATCGTCCGTCCCGTACGATCTTTGATCGAAAGGTTCGCCGCGGTCTGCAGCGATTCGGTGACCGTGCCGGAGATCGTGACCGTCGCGAACTCCGCCGGGTATCCGCCAGTCGGCTCCGTCTCTCGCGGTGGCGAGAACACATCCTCGTTGAAGCGAACCGTGGTGGCCATGAACACATCAGAGCTCGAGCCGTAGCTGCCGCTGATATCGACGCGATCGCCGACCTGCAGATCGGCGGCGCGCACTCGTCGGCCGCTCGCGTCATTGGCCCGGCTCATGTCGACCCGAACCTCGCCGCGTCCCGTGTCGACGCGCGCGACGTCCGCGGCTCGATCGATCCGCGTGACGCGTCCGGTCACGGACGAGACGCGCGCACCACCACCCTCCTGAACGCTCTGCAGGACCTCGATGCTGCGCGCCTGGATCTCGCGACCGCTCGACATGCTGCCGTCCGATTCGACCCGGACGCGATCACCCACCTCCAGATTTCCGATCCGAAACGTCTCGTTACGGTAGTAGACCGGCGTATTCGACGAGGCTCGGATGTTGATGATCTCGCGTCGATCGGTCTCGACGACGATCCGGTTGTCCGTCGCGTTCACCTGTCGCACCACACCTTCGACACGGGCGTAAACGGTCGCGGTGCTTCCGACAGTCGGCGTCGAGATGCCGCTGGTCGGGGATCGCGTCTCGCCGACACCTGTCTGCGGCGCAGACACAGGCCGACCGAGGAGCGTGACCTGGTCGGCGCGAACGATGCCGGCAGCTTTGCCGACTCCTCGAATCTCGAGTCGATCACCTTGCCGAACGTTCGCGAAGCCGCGGGTTCCGGTGAAGATCTCCGGCTTCCCGTTGATCACATCGCCGAAGCCGTTGTACTGCGTCGACACCGCATCGGCGGCAACGACGATCTGACCATATCGATCCTCATCGGCAGAGAGCGTTAACTGATTATGGCCGTCGTCGACATCGACGACCGAGCCGACGACGCTACCGGAAACTCCTTCGACAATGTCTCCGGCTGAACGCCAGACAGTGCGGTACTGCCCGAAGACGGGTGCGGTCAGCATGACCGCGACCACCAAAAGCGCATGTCGCCTCATCTGAACCTCCTGACGAGTCTTAGACGCGCAAAGAGCACGCCACGGTTACGGCGATTTCCGCCAGACCTCGCGACCGCCGATGAAACCGCTGGACACAGCGCGGTCGTCGCCCATGAAGATCAGACCGGCGAGGAGGTCTTCGATCGACGACGCGCGCTCGCTGCGCAATTCGATCAGCGGCGTCGCTTTCAGATCGAGTATGAGGAAATCAGCCGACTTGCCACGCTCGAGGCTGCCGGTCTCAGCATCGAGCGACAGCGCTCGCGCCCCCCCGAGCGTGGCCATGTACCAGAGGTGATATGGACTGAGTGATACGCCCTGAACCTGTTGCACTTTGTAGGCATCGGCCATCGCCGTGAACATCGATGGAGTCGTTCCCGCGCCGATATCAGTGCCGAGGCCGACGATCACTCCCGCTTCGAGGACGTGATGGAGGCGAAACAGGCCGCTGCCGAGAAAGAGATTCGAATTCGGACAATGTGCGATTCGCGCGCTACGCCGATGGAGGAGATCGAGCTCCTCCTCCGTCAGATGGACGCCGTGAGCGAGGATCGTGCGATCGCTGAGCAGGCCGTATTCGTCGTATACGTCCGCATACTCGGCCTCGGGAAAGAGCTCGTGCACCCATTGCACTTCATTCTTGTTCTCCGAGATATGCGTCTGCACGTATGCGTCGGGGAACTCCTCCTTGAGGGCGCCGGCCGCCTCGAGCAGCTCCGGAGTCGACGTCGGCGCAAATCGCGGCGTCACGGCGTAACGCAGCAATCCGCGGTTATGCCATTTCTGCAGCAGAGCTCGACTCTGATCGTATGAGTCGCGCGTTCGCTCGAGAAGAAATTCGGGCGCGTTCCGATCCATCATCGTCTTGCCGATGATTCCGCGGAACCCGCTGCGCTCCGCCTCTTCGAAAAAGATGTCCGTCGCTTCAGCGTGAATCGTCGAGAAGATGAGCGCGCACAGCGTCCCGTTGCGCAACAGCTCGGAGAAGAGAGCCTTCGCGACACGTCGCGCGTGATCGGGATCGGCGAACTTCGCTTCCGTCGGGAACGTGTAGCGATTCAGCCATTCGAGGAGATGGCCGCCGTACGAGCCGATCATCTCGAGCTGCGGTGCGTGAAGGTGCGTGTCGATGAATCCGGGGGAGATCAGCGACTCGCGTCCGAGGTCGATGATGTCGCCGGCGGGATGTTTGGACCAGTCGCCGCAATCGACGATGCGACCGCCGTCGATTGCGAGATAGCCGTCGTCGCAGGCGACGAAACTCGACGCGATTCCTGAAGTGAAGGGATCCGAAACCGGCGTGAACACGCGCGCGCGGTAGATCTTCACGCGCGCATTTTACAGGCCGCCCTGCAGCTCCTCTTCCTCGGATGCCGGCGTGACGAGCTTCTCCAGCACCAGCGCCTGCTGCTTCGCCGTCATCACCCCAGCCTCCTCGGCCACGGCGATCTCGATCTTCTCGAGCGCGGAGCTGAGCGCCAGAGAGCTCTGCGCAACGGCTTCGAGGAATGCGCTCTCCGAGGTCGGCAGGACCGCCGGATCCGTCTTGCGACGCGCTCGCTCCTCGGCATCGCGGAACGCAGG
>DASYUK010000414.1:0-1536 GCA_036001325.1 Thermoanaerobaculia bacterium | reverse complement strand
CATCGAGACGCAGCTCAAGGAAAAGTTCATGGATCGCCTGATCGGCGGCACGATCGCCCGCGCCGACTACGATCAGATCCTCGACGACGTCCTCGGCAAGCGCAACAACCCCCACGATGCGGCGGAAGGTGTTTTGCGGCGTGTGACGTTTTAAAATCGCCCGCCCATGAAACTCTCCCGCGACTGGCTCAATGATTACGTGGATCTCTCCGGACTCTCTGACGAAGAGCTCGGGATGAGGTTTACGGAGATCGGCCATGCGGTCGAGTCTGTGGAACGCCACGGCGATGACACGGTCTTCGATCTCGAGATCACCACGAATCGCGTGGATGCCATGTCGCACTTCGGTATGGCGCGGGAGCTGTCGGCCGCTTTGGGACGAGAACTGCGCCCCTCACCCGGCGCTTCGCGCCTCCCTCTCCCGGAGGGAGAGGGATCTGCGCGAATCAGAATCGATGTTCCCGAGATGTGTTCGCGCTACACGGGACTCGTCATCCGTGGCGTGAATGTGAGGCCGTCGCCGCCGAAGGTGCGGCAGCGGCTCGAGGCGGTGGGCTTGCGCGCGATCAACAACATCGTCGACGCGACGAACTACGTGATGCTCGCGCTCTCTCATCCGCTGCATGCGTTCGATCTCGACAAGCTCGCCGAGAAGACGATCATCGTCCGCCGCGGCAACAAGGGCGAGAAGATGAAGAGTCTCGACGGCGCGATGCGCGACATCGACCCGAACACCGTCGTCATCGCCGACGCGCGCCACGCCGTGGCGTTGGGCGGAATCATCGGCGGCGCGGAGAGCGAGATCAGCGACTCCACGCGCAACATCCTTCTCGAATGTGCGTGGTTCGATCCCGGCACCGTTCGCCGAACTGCGCGCCGCATCGGAATCAAGACCGATGCGTCGTATCGCTTTGAGCGCCGCGTCGATCCGAACGACACGGTTCTGGCCGCGCAGATGACTGCAGACATGATCATGGGGACAGCAGAGGCTCCGATTGACGTCGTCGCCGTCAAGCATGAACCACAAACTCTGCGACTGCGCGCTTCGCGATTGAACGAAGCGTCGGGCGGGGTGGTGGGCATCGGCTACGCCCTCGATCTCTTCCGCCGCCTCGGCTTCGAAGCCAAGCAGACGAGCGACGGCATCGACGTGGCCGTGCCGACGTATCGCGGCGACATCCATGAGGAGATGGATCTCATCGAAGAGGTCCTGCGCTTCTTCGGATACAACAAGGTTCCCGCATCGCTGCCGCGGCTGACGACCGGCGATGCACGACCGAATCTCATCGGCGAAGTGGAAGACGAGGTCAGGCGCATTCTCGTCGGCTGCGGACTCTCCGAGGTCGTGAATTACTCGTTCATTCATCCCGATTACAACGCGCTCTTCTCCAGCGAGCGCGCCATCGCCATGACGAACGCGCTGACGGAAAACGTCGGCGCGATGCGCGTGACGATGCTGCCGGGCCTTCTCGAGAATGTCGTCTACAACCGATCGTACGGCACGCGCGACGGCGCGCTGTTCGAGGTCGGTCGCAC
>DASYUK010000413.1:0-2467 GCA_036001325.1 Thermoanaerobaculia bacterium | reverse complement strand
CTTGCGAACGAGCTTTCCTTTGCCATCGAGAACTTCGAGCGTGACGTTCTGCGCCGGCGACGCGAGCCAGTAGTCGATCACTGCGCCGTCGGGCGGATTCTGTCCCATCGGCTCGTCGGGCGGCAGCGGCGTGTCAGTGTTCTTGTTCCAGCGGAAGCGAACGGCGCGGGAGGGTTTGTAAAGTGTAGCGGCGGGCTTCAGCCCGCCGTCCGGCGCACTGAAGTGCGCCGCTCCACGAAGAGGCGCGATGTCGTCGAGGATCCAGAAGCCGCGGCCGTGGGTGGCGACGACGACGTCGTCATCGTGCAGGACGAGATCGCGGATCGACGAGGCCGGCATGTTCTGCCGCAGCGATTGCCAACGATCGCCATCGTCGAATGACACGTAGACCTCGCGCTCCGATCCGGCGAAGAGCAGACCTTTCGTCTTCGGATCTTCGCGAACGACGTTGATGATTCCGCCGTCGGGAATGCCGGTCGTGATGTGCGCCCACGACTGTCCGCTGTCGCGCGTGCGATAGATGTGCGGGCGCTGATCGTCGAGGCGGAACGTGTTGATCGCCGCGTACGCGCTCTTCGCATCGAAATGCGACGCTTCGATGATCGATACCTTCGCCCACGGCACGAGCTCTTTCGGCGTGATGTTGTCCCAGTTCTTGCCGCCGTCGGTCGTGACGTAGATCAATCCGTCATCGGTGCCCGCCCAGATGCGATGGATGTCGAGCGGCGACGGCGCCACCGCGTAGATCACGCCCCGCTGGCGCGACTTCGCCTCCGTCGAACCGATGTACTTGCCGACGTTCGGCGGCGCTTCCCACGTCTTGCGCGTGAGATCAGGACTGATCTCCGTCCACGAGCGTCCACCGTTGCTCGTCTTCCACAGCGTGTTCGACGCGAAGTAGAGGATGTGCGGATCGACCGGCGAGAACACGATCGGCTGTGTGCGGATCACGCGATAGTTCCCGCGGCGCAGCGCCTTCGGCGAGATGTCGACCACCTGATCGGTGCGCCGGTCGTAGCGCGAGATCTTGCCGCCGTAAATCAGATCGGGATCGAGAGGATCGGGGAGGGCGTATCCATATTCTTCTGCCCCGACCGGATGCCAGTCGCGAAACGTGATCGCGCCGTCATCGCTGCGGCTGCTGACGCACGCTGAGCCGCTCTCCTGCTGTCCGCCGCAGACGCGATATGGAAACGCGTTGTCGGTCGAGACGTGAAACATCTGCGCCGTCGGCTGGTTGTACCAGGAGCTCCACGTCTCGCCACCGTTGACGCTGATGATCGCTCCCTGATCGGACGCGTTGAGGATGATGCGTGGATCGTCGGGATTGATCCACAGACGATGGTAGTCGTCGCCGCCGGGTGCGCCGCGCAGCGAGGCGAACGTCTTGCCGCCGTCCATCGATTTCCACGTGACAATGTTGGCGACATAGACGATGTCGGGATTCTTCGGATCGGTGCGTACCTCATTGAAGTCGCCGGGGCGACCCCAGATGCGCTCATCATCATTGAGGCGGCGCCACGTCTCACCCGCATCGTCGGATCGATAGAGTCCGCCCGAATCTTTCCGAATGCCGCAGATCGCATAAAGAATGTTCGGATTCGCGCGCGCGACCTCGATGCCGGCGCGGCCGATCTTGTCATTTGCCGGCAGACCGCTGGTCAATGGGCGCCACGTCGTCCCGCCGTCGGTCGACTTGAACAGACCACTCCCGGCTCCGCGAAACACGCCGTTCTCCCACGGTGCCTGGCGCGATTCCCACATCGCGGCAAACACCGTCTGCGAATTCGAAGGATCGATCACGACATCGATGCCGCCTGTGTTCTCGTCGCGATAGAGAACTTTCTCGAACGTGTTGCCGCCGTCTGTCGAGCGGAAAATGCCGCGCTCGACGTTCGGTCCGTACGGATGTCCCAACACCGCGACGAAGAGACGATTCGGATCGCGTGAATCGACGGCGATCATCGGAATCTGCTGACCGTCGCGCAGGCCGAGGTGCGTCCAGCTCTTGCCGGCGTCGGTCGATTTGTAGATGCCGTCGCCGGTCGAGAGATCGGGGCGCTGCAATCCCTCGCCGCTGCCGACATAGATGACGTTCGGATCCGACGGCGCGATGGCGATCGCGCCGATCGAGCCGGTCGGCTGATCGTCGAAGATCGGCGTCCAGATGCGGCCGAAGTCGTTCGTCTTCCACACCCCGCCGTTGTTCACGCCGATGTAGAAGACGCTCGGCTGCGACGCGATGCCGGCCGCGGCGACGGTGCGTCCTCCGCGGAACGGACCGATCATGCGCCATCGCATTTCGCGAAAAAAAGCGGGATCGACCTGAGCGATGGAGACGGAAGCGAGGAACGCAAGAGTGATCGCCAATCGTTTCGTCATGGTGGCGAAGGATATCGAAACGGCGATGAGAGTTGCGCTAGGGTTGGGCCCTTGCGGGCTCGGGTGGGAGGCGGAATGTCACGCC
>DASYUK010000412.1:0-10894 GCA_036001325.1 Thermoanaerobaculia bacterium | reverse complement strand
GTGATAGAGCGGCATCTCACAGCAACGATCGATCATGCCGCGGCGCTGCGCGAACGCCGCGGCGATGAGATGGCTGGCGTCGTGATCCTGATGCCCCCCTTCCCGGGCGAGGCAGTAAATCGAGCTGACCTCGATTCCCTTCATCCGGCTTTCGAACTGCTGGAGGGCGAGATCGAGATGATCGACGAGAGTCCCGTCGCGAATCGGAATCTCGGAACCGATGAACAGAATTCGGCTCGCATCGACGCCGATATGCGTGAGAACCGCGACGCTTTCGCGATTGCGAATGTCGGCGGAAGCGTTGCCGGCCGTGCCGTCCGTCAGAAAGACACAGTGGACCAGCGAGCCTCGGTCCGCCTCGAATGCGATTCGCGAGACCGCCGCCATCTCATCATCCTGATGAGCGAAAACAAACAGATTAGAGATGGTCCGTATCTCCCCACGACAACGACCAGGGCGCGTCGCTGACCCAACGCAGACTCCCATCGAAAACCTGCAGCAGAAGTCGAAAGCGATGTGGACCCGGCATGAAGCCGCTTTTCCGCATCGCGCGATACGCCGGATGATGCCGGCTGATGAGTGCAGCAGCCACCGCGAGTGCCCTTCGACGGCCTTTCCGGCAGACGTGCTTGATCAAGCGCTTCAATGACGGATCTTTCCCGGGAGCAACGCCGACATCCGCAATCGCTAGCGACTGCAGGCCGCGCAAAACCGTGTCTCG
Organism: Thermoanaerobaculia bacterium; assembly: GCA_036001325.1. Taxonomy (GTDB): domain Bacteria; phylum Acidobacteriota; class Thermoanaerobaculia; order Gp7-AA8; family Gp7-AA8; genus DASVHS01. Next base: position 10,173 of record DASYUK010000412.1, on the reverse strand, counting down.
ATAGATGAGGAACGCGCCGAGCTTCTCTCGCTCGAACAAACCCTCCAGCTTGTAACTCCAATGAGGATTTCGCCGGTATCGCCATACGAGAACCTCGGCGGTCCGGCTCTGACGAATGCTCGTCGTGGCGAGCAGCGCATCGATCTGATCGAAATCGCTGTCCATGATCGGGCGGATCGATTCTTCGGCGCCATCCTCGACCGTTTCATTTGCATGTGCGCCGAATGGCAATCCAAAGTCGCGAGCGATGCCGCGCAGTGAGAGTGGCTTGAGGAGAATTGGAATCTCCTGAGCGGCGTGCCAACCTCCAGCCTGCATTCCCGCCATCACCGGCTCGCGAATCTGAAACGCAGTAATGACCTGGAACTCATTCCCCAGTCGACCTGCCGAGAACGCGGCCAGGCGAGAGAAGACTTTCTGCCGCCGAAAGTCCGGATGGGTCATGACGTCGACCGCGATCGCTCCTCGCAACGATTCTCCCGCTGTGTAGTGCTGCGGCACGAACGCAAAGTGTCCGACGATTCTGTCTGCCACCTCGGCGACGAACAAGCGTCCCCCTCCAGCGTATCCATCGACGAACTCCCACTGCCAGAAATCAGCGTGCCGTTTCTCCCGGTCTTCATCCGGGAACACCAGCTCGCGCAACGCCAGGATGGCGTCGCGATCGCCGACTGTGCCCTCGCGGAAGTGAATCGTCGGCGTCACCGGCCGGGGCTGCAGTCCGAACTGTTGTCGAAGAAGTGAGCCCGCGGTTCGCCTGTCGTGGCGGGAATCGTGATCGTATCTCCACAGATCAGTTCTCCTGTGAAGCGATTGCGGAGCCCTTTTCGAGCGAGGTTGTGAATCGTCATTTCGCCGGCCGTGACCGCAATCATCCCATGCTCGAAGAAGCGATAAGAGCCCATTCCGTCGGGTCGATCCAGACGCGCGGAGACCGGTTTTCCCGGATTGCGAAAATAGATGGGATCGACCTCGTCTCCAGTCGCCTTCGCCGCGACGTATCCTTCTCCGCCGAAAAGCTGCGCGACCGCCACCACCAGACGAATCGTCTCAGGACTCGGACCGGAGACGTAATTGAGATGACCGAAGCGAACGTGGGGATAACGAGCCGCAATCGGCTCGACCATTTTTCGCATCACGAAGTCAATGCTGTTCCACGGATCAGCGGGATCGTTCCATGATCGGAGCTCGTACGCGCCATCGCGCGGCCGGGTGATCAGACTCTCGGTCAGATCCCAATCGGCATAGGGAAGGTAGTACTCCGCGCTTCGATACCCCTGATTCGTGAAGATGATTCCCTTCGGAAGTTTTTTGCGAAGCTGATCGAGAAATCGCGAGAAAGCGAGATCGTAGGGAGTGTGAGGATGGCGTCGCTCGTATTCTTTCCTCGCGTCAGGGTGAACATTCTCGACAGTCGTCGTATCGAAAAAAACCCCGTCGTAGCCACTATCCTCGATGCGACGCGCGATCTCGGTGGCGCGGCCAACCTCGTGCTGCTGCGATCCGGGATCGTAATACCACGCACCCGATGTCGGCGATCCCGTCGCGCCGGTCAGCGGCGCCTGGTTGAGAAGATCTACGCTTCGATTCGATATCAGCGATTGCTGCCAGTCAGTCGCGCGCGAGTCGTAGAAGGCCACCGCCCATTCGTAGAGAAGAACTCTCGTTCCTGCGGCATGAAGCTGGTCGACCTGATCGCGTGGGAGCGGATCATGCGTGACGAGAAGATCGAACTGCGAATACCACGTGAGACCTTCCCTGGTAAGGCTCGACCCATAGTGAAACGCGAATGGCCCCCGACGCTGAGGGACTTCTTTCACGGAGCACGCAAGCATCAGCGCGGTCACCGACAGGACCATGATTCTCCACATCCGGAGAGAGAGTAAGGCATGTTAGGTTTCTTTCGTGCCTTCCGGACTGCGTCGCGACCTCGGAACAATCGAGTCGTACGCCACGCTGCTGGGCATCCTCATCGGCGCGGGCATCTTCAAAGTCACAGGGGAGGCGTGGCTGCTCACCGGACCGAGCGTGATCCTCGCTTATTTCGTGCTGGCGCCGGTCATCCTGGCGACATCGGTCGCGTACTCGGTCTTTCTCTCGACGCCACTCGGCCGCGAGCCGGGCGGCGAGTACACGCACATCTCGCGGACGTTCGGCGGCACGGGCATCGCGTTCGTCGGCGCGTGGCTGAAGATCATCTCGTACATCGGCGCGCTCGCGTATCTGGCGATCGCGTGCGGCGACTACGTCGGGCAGCTCGTCGGCGGTGCGCCGCGGATGCCGATCGCGGTCGTCGCGCTGATTCTGTTCTACGCGATTCACGTCGCCGGTGTGCGCTGGTTCGGACGGATGCAGGTCTGGATGTGCCTCGTTCTCGGTCTGTCCATCGTGGTGCTGGTCGTGCCGGGACTCTTCGCCATCAAACCGGCAAACTACCGGCCGTTCTTCACGCACGGAGTGAGCGGGTTCATCGCCAGCCTTCCGCCGCTTTTCTTCGCTTACGCCGGATTCGAGTCGCTCGCGCAGGCAGCGGGGGAGGTGCGCGACAGCACGCGCCGGCTTCCGCGCATCTTCATCATCGGCATCACCGCGACGACGATCATCTATCTATTGATGTCGATCGTCGCGTTCGGAGTGCTTCCGGGCGAGCGGCTGCGCGTCTCGACGGCGCCGATGGCTGACGCCGGCGCGCAGTATCTGCCGGTCGGTGCTGCAGCATTTGTGACGATCGGCGCGATCATGGCAGTGACGACGTCGCTCAACGGCACGATGCTCGTGCCGTCACGCATCGCCATCATGCTCGCCGAGGATGGACTGGCGCCGCGATGGCTCGGGCGTGTATCGGAGCGTACCGGAACGCCGATCATCGGCCTGACGCTGACGCTCGCCGTGGCGCTCGTGTTGCTCTTGAGCGGGCAGATCTCGCTCGCGCTCAACATCGCCGTGCATGCGCTGGTCCTGCTGTATCTGATCCACAGCCTCGCGCTCCTGCTTCTGCCGCGCTGGAACCGCGTGCTGTTTCGATCAGTCACAGTGGCCATTCCGCTCAGTGTTCAGCGAGTGATGGCCGTGTTGTCGATCATTGCGATGATCGCGCTGCTCACGCAGATGACGTTGCCGACTTTGGAGCTACTACTTTTCTGGTCGGCGATCGGTGCTGTTGTTTATCTCATAGCGCACCGACGGGCTGCCCGCCGGGTAGAACGCACCGAGGAGGCGTAGCTCGCCAGTGCCTGTGTTTTCGATGCAGTGCACTTGCCGTCGCGGAAGAAAGATGCACGACCCGACGCCGATCAGAGTCGAAGATTTGCCCGCGCGCATCACGCCGGTGCCTTCGAGAATGCAGATCACTTCTTCGTAAAGATGGAAGTGATCGGGCGCTCGACCCGGCGGAATCGAACCGACGAACTGCGTGATCTCTGCTTGAATCAACTCGCGATACCAGCGATCACTCGTCTTCTGAATCGGCTGATCGCGGAGAAGAACGCCCCTCACCCGGCCCTTCGCTCCGCTCAGGGCCACCCTCTCCCGAGGGAGAGGGACCTGTGAACTGACAATCGTCAAATTGCCCGCGAGCCGCATCGAATCCCCCGCCGGAATGTAAATCGCCCTCTCCTCCTCGAGCACGTACAGCACTTCATCGCGATTTTCGTTGCGAAGAGTCGCTTCGCCGTGCAGCTCGAGGACTCGCAGTGAGAGCGCGCCTCCGAAGTGCGGCCAGATGCGCAGATCCCCGTCACGAACCGGCTCTCCTTCCTTGAATGACACGACTCGGCAGCCGCCTTCGAGTTCCACAGCCATCCGTTTGCATTATCCTCTACGGTCATGACCGCGAAGGATGACGGCATCCACGCCACGAATCAGGACTTCATCCGCTACGACCAGGTGGAGAAGCGGCAGACGTATCACCTCGCCGAAGATGCGGAAGAACAGTTCGACGACGAGTTTCAGATTCGCACGTGCGACATGCGCAGTCCCACGTTCGTGCAGGACCTCGGCGATGCGCTGCGCGAGATCGGCTTCGCGATCCTCGAAGGGCACGGCGTCGACCCCGCGCTGTACGACGAGGCGGAAAAGAAAATCGCCGAGATGTTCACGCGCTGTTCGACGGACGACAAGATGCGCTTTCGCGCGCAGCGTCACGGCTCGGTGAACCAGGGTTATTTCCCGATCAAAGAGACGAGCAACATGCATCCCGATCTCGTGGAGGGATGGGTGTTCTGCAGAAGGGCGTTTGGCGACGACACTCTCTGGCCTTTCCCCGAATACGAACCCTTCTTCCGCCAGATCGTCCACGCCCACGAACGCCTGATCCTTCCGATCATGCAGAGCATGCTCACGTATCTCGGATGCGATCCGCATCTGTACGATCGCAAGCTGACCGGCACGAACATCGGCTTACGCCTCAACTACTACCCGCCGATGTCGCGCGAAGACGACGCATCAGGCGCCGCCCGACTCCTCGGACACGAAGACGTCGACATGTTCACGTTCCTGCCGGCGCCGAGCACGGAAGGCCTGCAGATTCTCAATCGGCGCAACATGAAGTGGATCCGCCTGAACGCGCCGCGCGGCACGATCATCCTCAACACCGGCGACTACATGCAGCGCATCACCAACGACATCTTCCCGTCGACGACGCATCGCGTCAGCAAGCCGCGCGATCCCGAGCAGCGCGGCAAACCACGCGTGTCATTCCCGATGGCGGTGTACGTCTGGGAAGACGAAATGCTCAAGGTGCTGCCGTGCATCGCCAACCCGAAATACGAGCCGATCAAAGCGATCCAGTTTCACACGAGCATCACGAGCAAGTTCTACGGTGACAATTACGCGGTGAAGGCATGAGCCGCGTCGCCGTCGCCGATGCGCTGCTTCAGTATCGCGATCGCTTTCCGATCCTGAAGCGCTCGAAGTACCTCGTCTCCCACTCCCTCGGCGCGATGCCGGAAGCGACACGCGATGCGCTCGAGGAGTACGCGGATCTCTGGGCGACGCGGGGAGTGAGAGCGTGGGGCGAGAAGTGGTGGATGATGTCGATCGAGATCGGCGACGTCATCGCTCCGCTGATCGGCGCGCCGCCCGGCTCAGTCGTCATGCTGCCGAACGTCACGACGGCCGAAGCGGTCGTGCTCTCTTCATTCGAGTACAAAGAGCCGCGCAACCGAGTCGTCATCGTCGAAGGTGAATTCCCCTCGGTTCGTTACATCTACGATGGGCTGGCCCGCCGCCTCGGCGCAGAGATCGTCACTGTCCCGCACGACGCCAGCGGAATGGGTTTCGATCTCGAACGACTACTGTCCGCGATCGATGAGCGCACGCAACTCGTTCCGCTTGGACATGTGCTCTTCGAATCGTCGTTCATGATCGACATCGAGCCGATCGCGCGCCGCTGCCGGGACGTCGGCGCGACGCTCGTTCTCGATGTCTTTCAATCTGCTGGCATCGTCCCGCTGAAGGTCGAAGAGTGGGGCGTGCCGATCGCTGTCGGCGGCGTGTTGAAGTGGCTCTGCGGCGGACCGGGCGGATCGTTTCTCTACGTCGATCCGGAGCTGCGATCGACGCTCGAGCCGAGCTTCACCGGCTGGATGGCGCACGCGAATCCGTTCGGCTTCGAGCCGCCGCCGATGCGGTTTCGCGACGATGCGCTGCGCTTCGCGTTGGGAACGCCGGCCATTCCCGCTCTCTACGCCGCGCGCGAAGGACCGAAGATCATCGCCGAGGCCGGCGGAGGCGACATGATTCCGATCCGCGAGAAGTCGTTGCGGCAAACCCAGCGCCTCATCGATCTCGCCGACGCTCGCGGATTCGAGCTGCGCACGCCGCGGCCGGCGAATCGTCGCGGCGGATCGGTCTCGATGCGCATCCCGCACGCGCGCGAAGTCGCGCTCGAGCTCAACGCCGAGGATATCGTCTGCGATTACCGTCCGGCCTCGGGTGTTCGATTCTCGCCGCACTTCTACACGACCGACGAAGAGATCGAAGAGGCGTTTGTAGTCGTCGACGATATCTTGCGGACGGAGCGGTGGCGGCGGCAGGAAGCGCGCAAGACGATCGTCACATAACCGCAGTTCCCTCTCCCTCCGGGAGAGGGTGGCGCGCAGCGCCGGGTGAGGGGCGCCCCTCATCCGGCCTTCGGCCACCTTCTCCCGCGGGGAGAAGGGTGTTATAAGCCACGCCATAGAACGATTTCACCTCCAACGGCGGCACGCTGCACGAGGCCGTCAAGCCGGTCATGGAGAGCACGAAGATGCTTCCCAACACCGTCGAGACGGTGAAAAAAGCGCGTGAGCTTGGCGCGACGATCATTCATGCGCCAATCACGTTCACCGGCGACTATCACGAGCTGACGTCGCAGCCGTACGGCATCCTCAAGGGAGTCGTCGACAGCAAGTCGTTTCGCAAAGGGACGTGGGGTGCGGAGATCGTCGACGATCTCAAGCCTCAGGAGCAGGACATCGTCGTCGAAGGGAAGCGCGGCTTGTGCGGCTTCGCCAGCACGAACCTCGACTTCATCCTTCGCAGTCGCGGCATCAAGACCATCGCCCTCGGCGGCTTTCTCACGAACTGTTGTGTCGAGTCGACAATGCGCAGCGGCTACGAGCGCGGCTATGACGTGGTGACACTCAAAGATTGCACCGCGGCGCTCAGCGACGAGGAGCAGCGGCTCGCCGTCGAAAAGAATTACCCGATGTTTTCGCGGCCGATGGATCACCAGGAATTTTTGACAGAGCTCGGCGGCGACAAGAAGATCGAGATCAAGAGCCGCGGATATGGCACATAACGGGCAAGAACAATCAGGCGATTCGACGGCCCGTGAATCTCACGGGCCGTTTTATTTATGGGGATATGAATGAGACCGATCGAAACATCGAAGACGAAACTGCTGCCGCTGGGCTCAGATGCCGAGGAGCGGCGGCGATTCATGGTGATCGACAGAGCGGTGCCGGGAAATCTGCGCTTCGGCTTGACGCTCGAGGTTCTCGACAAGCTGGCCGAGGAGACGGCGCTTGCGCATGTGCGGAGATTCGAGCCGGAGGCGCGCGCCGTCACGGCCGCGATCGACAGCATCCGCGTGCGTTTTCCGGCGGACGTCACGCGCGATCTCCGATTTCTGGCGCGGATCAATTATGTGGGCCGCACCTCGCTCGAAGTCGGCATCCGCGTCGAGCAGGATGGCGATCCACATCGTCACATCGCTTCGTGCTACTTCACGATGGTGGCGCGCCTCGGCGAACGGAGCATCGCCATTCCGGCGCTGGAGTATGTCGATGAGCTGGAGCGCCGGCGCGAACGCCGCGCGATTCAGCGCCGCGAGAGGATCCGGCAGCAGGAGCAGGACGCGCTCGAGCCTCCCACGCGCGAGGAATACGAGATGCTCACGCGCCTGCATCGCGAGCAGGAGTCGGCGGACTTCGCCGGCCTTCTGGCGAAAGATCTCTTCGCCGATTCGTGGGAGCGCGTCTATCTCGAGCAGGAGAACGTGCCGCAGAAAATCTTCGGCGGCTATCTGATCCATCGCGCGTATCAGCTCGCCGCGATTCACGCGGAGAAGGTGGCGACTCATCGCACGGTCGTCGTCGCCGTCAATCGCATCAACTTTCTGAGGCCGGTGCGCATCGGCGACACGCTGCATTTCACAAGTCGCATCGTCTACACCGGCGACACTTCGATCGCTGTCGAGACGAAGATCGAGCGCATCGACTACGAGAAGACCATCCGCGATCTGTCGAACAATTGCGTGTTCACATTCGTGAACGTGGATGACGATCTGCGGCCGCAGCCAGTGCCGCCGATCTTCCCGACGACATACGACGAGGACGCGCGCTATCTCGCCGCGTTTCGTCGCAACCTCGCCGCGGCGTCTCGCGATCAGAAGAGGTCGAGCGCGCGAACGATGCGGAGTTAGACTGCAGGATCGGGCGAGGAAGTGAACGCTCGTTCTGATTCGGACTTCCGCTCGTGGTACCGTGCGACTGGGAACCTCTATGGCACTCGTCGGTTTCGAATCGACGCGTTTGTCTCTTGCGTTCGTCACCGTAACTGCGCTGGCGACTGCCACCGGTGCGCAGGTCACGGTCAGCAGCCGCTGCCCGCCCACTCAGGGAACGCCGGACGTGATGGAGTTTGCCGTGCCCACAGCGAGCGCGAAGCCGCTCGGTATGGCGGAGGGCCCGGATTGCGCTCTCTGGTTTACGGAAAGCGCCGGAAACAAGATCGGCCGCATCAGTCTCTCGGGTGAGGTCACCGAGTTCGCGATCCCCACAGCGGCAAGCAATCCCGCGCGGATCACCGTGGGGCCGGATGCGGCGCTTTGGTTCACGGAGTCGCGCGGTAACAAGATCGGACGAATCACGACCGCAGGCGCTGTCACCGAGTTCACGATTCCAACGCCGGACAGTTTTCCGGTCGGCATTACGGCCGGCCCTGACGGGAACCTCTGGTTCGCCGAGCAGACGGGTCACCGCATCGGCCGCATCACTCCCGCCGGTGTCATTACGGAGTTTCTGGTACCTCCGCGCGGGCCTTTTGCTTCGCTTCCCCTCGGAATCGTTGCCGGTGCGGACGGGAATCTCTGGTTCAGCGAGTACTTCACCGGCCGAGTCGGCCAGATCACGCCGCAAGGGTCCATTACTCTGTTCACGATCGATCCGACGTGTTGTGCGGACGTCGGCGAGATCACAGCAGGTCCAGATGGCAACGTCTGGTTTACTGAACGATGGGAAAACAGGATCGGCCGGATTTCGCCAGCAGGCCAAATCGAGTATTTCCAGTTGCCTTTCCCCGGATTCGTGGTTGGACAATACGCTGCTTATGGCATCGCCACGGGACCCGATGGTGCCCTATGGTTCACGAACGCGCCGGACACGATTGGCCGCATGACGACGGCGGGTGTGGTCTCCCAGTTTCACACGCTCAGCTCCCAAAGTTCGCCGGAGATCATCACCAGTGGTCCTGACGGCAATGTGTGGTTCACGGAGAGCGCGGCAAACAAGATTGGCCGGATTGGGGTAGCACCAGCCCAGGCACCGCAAACCGGCCCGCGCCGCCGGGCGGTTCGTCATTGAGGCGAGCGGGGAAGCGGTACGTTGAGGAGACGCGCGGCGATCGCCGCGCGGCGCCTTCACGTTACCACGAGCTCTGACGCGAGCCATCCTAAAAGCAAGAGGCGCTTCAGCGCTGGGCCTGGCGACGGCGCCGTGTCGGCTGCTGTGCGGAGTTAGACAGCGCGGCCCATGCGCTACCGTTGGCGGCTCTATTGCCGTAGGTGGAGATAGTGGTGGATAAAACACCTGCCGTTCGCCAGGAGCGATCGCTGGCTGGAGATTTCGCGATTCATACTTGGACTAGGGCTTGCGCCTGCGACGGCTTTGTTGCTTGCGAAGCCGCGCTGCGCACGCGCATGATCACGCGTATCGATGCGAAAGTGTCTCCTGCTGTTCGCGCTCGTCGCCTGCGCAAAAAATGAGAGCTCCACCGTCGACTTGATCAAAACTGTCGCCGCCGAAGCACGCGCGAAGGCGCGCGTGCAGGTGGTGATGAAGATGGCGAGTGACATCGCGACGCCGGATGATCTCGCACTGCAGCGCTCCATCGAGGATCGCATCGAGCGCGCGCACATCGGCCGGCTGGTCAGCTCCGGATCGGAAGCGGGCTACATGAACATCACGATCGAAGTCGAGAACACTGCCACGGCGATTGCTCAACTTCGAGATGTGCTTCGCGATGCCGGCGCGTCGCCGCGCTCATCATTCAAGGTCCTGCCGGCGTCGTGATGTTCAGAATGCCGTAGTACTCGCGGATACACACATCACAGATGCGCACCTTCCCCTTCGTGACGAATTGGCTGATCTGGTCCGGTCTTCTTCCGCAAAAACTGCACTTCGCGCCTTTCCACCGCTTGTCGAGGTAGGCCTCGGCTTGAGCTTTCGAGACGCCCGCATCGATCCACGCCGCCGTCAAGCCGGGATAAGCCAGTTCAGCGCGGTGCTTGGCCTGACGGATCGATGGGTGTGCGCTCGCGCCGAGAACACGCCAGCTCCGGTCGCAGCGGAGGAGAAGGAGTTCCCCTTCGCCGATCGGCTCCCCGATCGCCAGGCGTGGAACCGGTCCCACGTTGCTATGACCGGAATACGCCGTCGATCGAGGAACGATGACGTACTCGAGGATCCTGCA
>DASYUK010000411.1:0-28389 GCA_036001325.1 Thermoanaerobaculia bacterium | reverse complement strand
TCGCCGATCGATGGCACTCTGTGGGGCGAGACCGCTCAGGTCGTCACCGGCTATTCGAATCTCGAATTCGATCTCGATCGCGGCGAGCGCGGGCGGCGCGATGAGCATCTCAGCACGATCTGCGCGTCGCTCTTCGGCTGTGAGGCGGCGGTCCTGACGAACAACAACGCCGCCGGCACTCTCTTGCTGCTCGCGGCGACAGCGGCGAACAGAGAGGTCATCGTATCGCGTGGAGAGTTGGTAGAGATCGGCGGCGGGTTCCGGGTCCCCGATGTCATCCAGCAGGGCGGCGCGAAGCTGCGCGAGATCGGGACGACGAATCGAACGCGCGCCCGCGATTACGCCGACGCCGTGACGAAGAAGACGGCGGCGATCCTGCGCGTCCATCGATCGAACTTCGACATGGTGGGCTTCACCGAGACGCCGGCGGTCGACGAGCTTGTCGAAGTCGCGCATTTCGAGAAGGTGCCGCTGCTCTATGACGAGGGGAGCGGCCGCGTCGTCGATCTCTCGAAGTACGGATTCTCCAGGAGCGACACGATTCGCGAGCTCATCGCCAAGGGTGTCGACGCCGTGACCTGCTCAACCGACAAGCTGATCGGCGCCACGCAAGGTGGTCTCATTCTTGGCCGCGAACAGATCGTCGCGAAATGCCGGAAACATCCGCTGATGCGGGCGCTGCGAGCGGGGAAGGAGAGCTACGCGATCATCGGCGCAACATTGCGCGCGTTCGCCACGGCGAAGCATGAAGAGACGATTCCGATCTATCGCATGCTCGCGACATCCGTCGACGAGCTGCGCGCCCGCGCGAGCCAACTCATCACCGGCACGCGCTGCCGCATCATCGACAGCCGCTCGGTCCTCGGCGGCGGCACTACGCCAGCGCAGACGATCCCCTCGGTCGCGATCGCCGTGCCGGGCAACGCGGCCGAGAACCACGCGAAGTTCCTCGCGCTCGAAACGCCGATCGTCGGCACGATCGAGGACGACGTCTTCAGGCTCGATCTGCGGATGGTGTTGCCGGAGGATGTATCGTACGTCGCGGCAGCGATCTGCGGATTTGCTTAGTCCTCGGTCCTCGGTCCTAGGTCCTCGGAACCGCCCGCCCTCCCGAGGACCGAGGACCGAGGACGGGTTCTTCGCCGAACACTAATTTCTCGATGCGCGACCGCGCCTCGTCCGACAACTTTTCCCGGTCGCGTATCGAGAGTCCTTCGGTTGCAATCGGCGGCGTCAGCGTCACGGTGACCGGTCCCGGCCTGACGCGGCGCGAATTGGCCGGCATCACGTCGAATGTCCCCTTGATCGCTGTCGGCACGATCGGCAGCTCCGACTTCAGCGCCAGCAGAAAGCCGCCGCGTTGAAACGGCCGCATGGCACGCTCGCGCGAGCGTCCCTCTTCGGGAAAGACCACGATCGTGTTGCCTCTGCGGATGCGCTCGCCCGCCAGGTCGAATGACTTCACCGCGGTGCGGCGATTCTTCCGATCGATGGGGATGAAGCCGGTGCGTCCGAGTGCCCATCCGAAGATCGGGATCTTGAAGAGGCTGACCTTGGCCATGAAGCGGATCGGCTGCGGGATCGCCGCGAAGATGCAGGGGATGTCGAAGTAGCTGTAGTGGTTCGCGATGAGGATGTAACGCTGCTTCGGATCGAGCAGCTCGAGGTTCTCGGCGCGCAGGTCGATGCCCGCCGCCCATACCAGCGAGCGCGCCCAGAGGCGGATGATGCGGTCGACGGTCTTCTGTCCGTGCTTGAAGCCGGCGAACGCCATCGTGGCCAGGCTGGCGGGAATCGTGACCGCGACCGCGACGAGGAGGACCCAGAGCGTCCGCAGCATCGCGCGAATCTAGCAGAGAAACGGAAACACTCTGACGCCCCTTTACGTTCAGAATGACAGACGCGCTACAATTCGGCGCTCGCAATAAGAATGCTCGCGATACCTCTGCCCCCGACAAAACCCACTCCATCCAAAGGAGAACGACGTGACTGAAGCTCTGGGCACGACGGCGGTCCTCGAAGCACCCGAGGCCACCGGCGCGCCGATCATGAACGACTTGACCATTCACGTGGCCACGGTCAACGGCTCCGGCTCGCAGTCGTCGAACAACGTGCTCATGCGCTCCATCTTCCAGATGGGCGTCCCGGTGAGCGGGAAGAACATGTTCCCGTCGAACATCGCCGGCCTGCCGACCTGGTTCACGATCCGCGCGAACAAAGACGGCTGGATCGCGCGCAAGAAGGAAGTCGATCTGATGGTCTGCATGAACGCGCACACCGCGCGCGATGATGTCGAAGCGCTGCAGCCGGGAGCACTCTGCATCTACGACGCGCCGCTCAATTGCAAAACGTTCCGCAACGACGTCGTCTTTTACGAAGTGCCGTTCGCGAAGCTGGCCGGCGAGCTGACCACCGACTCGCGGCTGCGCAAGCTGCTGACGAACATGATCTACGTCGGCGTTGTCGCGGAGCTCATCGGCATCGAGCGCGACGAGATCGTCACCGCCATCGGCAAGCAATTCAAGGGGAAGGCGAAGGTGATCGAGCCGAACGTGAAAGCGATCGACAAAGGCCTCGAGTTCGCGAAAGCGAATCTGCCGCGACAGAACAAATGGCGCGTCGAGCGCATGAACGCGACACAAGGAAAGATCATCATCGATGGCAACGCCGCGGCGGCGATCGGCGCCATGTTCGGCGGTGTCAGCGTCGTGACCTGGTATCCGATCACGCCCTCATCGTCGCTTTGCGAATCGTTAATCGACTACATGAAGCAATACCGCATCGACGAGAACGGCAAAGCGACGTTTGCGATCGTGCAGGCCGAGGATGAGCTGGCCGCGGTCGGGATGGTGCTCGGGGCGGGATGGGCGGGGGCGCGATCGATGACGTCGACCGCCGGCCCGGGGATTTCGCTCATGGCCGAGTTCGCGGGCCTCGGATACTTCGCCGAGATTCCGGGAGTCATCTGGGACATTCAGCGCGTCGGGCCGTCGACCGGCCTGCCGACGCGCACGGCACAGGGCGACGTGTTCGAGACGTACTACCTCTCGCACGGCGATACGCAGCACATCGTGCTGATCCCGGCAAATGTGAACGAATGCTTCGAATTCGCGAGCGAGGCGCTCGACCTCGCCGAGATCTTCCAGACTCCGATCTTCGTCCTCTCCGACCTCGACCTCGGCATGAACAACTGGATGTCCGATCCGTTCCAGTATCCCGAGAAGCCGATTCGCCGGGGAAAGGTGCTGAGCGCGGAGAAGCTGCAGGAGTTGAATGGGAAGTGGGGACGCTATCTCGATGTCGATGACGATGGCATTCCGTATCGCACGCTGCCCGGCACCGATCATCCATTCGCGTCGTACTTCACGCGAGGCTCGGGTCACGACGATATGGCGCGATACTCCGAGAAGCCGGGCGATTACAAAGCGACTGTCGATCGTCTGGCGAAGAAGTTCGAGACCGCGAAGAAGTACGTGCCGGCGCCCATCGTCGATCGCCAGCGCGGCGCGAAGATCGGATTCATTGCCTACGGCACGACAGACTTTCCGCTGCAGGAATCGCGTCATCAACTGCGCACCGAATCACGCGTCGAGACGAGCTACTTCCGGCTGCGTGCGCTGCCGTTCACGGAAGAGCTGAAGAAGTTCGTCGCCGAACACGATCGCGTGTACGTCGTCGAGCAGAATCGCGATGGCCAGATGGCCGATCTCATCCGGCTCGAGGTCGCGAACGATCAGGGGAAGATCCGAAAGATCCTGCACTACACCGGACTGCCGTGCGATGCAGGCTTCATCACGCAGTCGGTGCTGGAGATGGAATCGAATCATGAGTTGCTCAAGCTCGCGTATGAGCCCGGCGCGGGCTCGAGCGTGACCAAAGTGAGCGAGGATTAAACCGTGTCATTCCGAGCGAAGCGAGGAATCCCGATCCGACTGGCCATGTCGTCGCCTGTCGGAACGGGATTCCTCGCCGTCTTCGCGGCTCGGAATGACACCTAAGAGGACTAGGCCATGGCCGACAGCGTTCTGAAAACCACAACCGCCGAGCCGCCCAAAGAGAACAAGCTCGGTCTGAAAGCGCTCGACTACGGCGGCGGCAAGTCGACTCTGTGTGCCGGATGCGGGCACGATGCGATCAGCAATCAGATCATCCGTGCGTTCTTCGAGATGAGCGTGAAGGCGGAGAACGTCGCCAAGTTCTCCGGCATCGGATGCTCGTCCAAGACGCCCGCGTACTTCCTGCAGCGCTCGCACGGCTTCAACAGCGTGCACGGCCGCATGCCCGCCGTGGCCACCGGCGCGATGCTCGCGAATCACAAGCTCCTCGGCATCGGCGTCTCCGGCGACGGCGACACGGCCTCAATCGGCCTCGGACAGTTCATGCACATGGTCCGGCGCAACATTCCGCTGATCTACATCATCGAGAACAACGGCGTGTATGGACTGACGAAGGGGCAATTCTCCGCGACGGCCGACGAAGGATCGAAACTGAAGACCGGCGTGATCAACGATCTGCCGCCGATGGATCTCTGCGCGCTCGCGGTACAGCTCGGGTGCGGCTATGTCGCGCGCGGATTCGCCGGCGATCCGAAGCAGATGATCAACATCCTCAAGGGCGCGATCGCGCACGACGGCCTGTCGGTCATCGATGTGATCTCGCCTTGCACCACTTTCAACAATCATGAAGGGTCGACGAAGGGCTATCTGTATTCGAAGGAGCACGACGAGCTGCTCCATCAGATCGGATTCGTGCAGTCGTATGAGCAGATCGAGATCGATTACGAGCCGGGCACCGTTCGCGAAGTGATGATGCACGACGGATCGCGCATCCTCCTCAAGAAGCTCGAAGAGGATTACGACCCGTCAGACGCAGTGCAGGCCTTGCAACGCCTGCATCGCGCCAATGAGAACGGCCAGATGCTCACCGGTCTCGTCTACCTGCGCCCCGAGAAGAAGAGTTTCATCAGCCTTCTCAATCTGGTTGACGAACCGCTGCATCAGCTCCCGCTGGAGCGCACCCGGCCGCCGAGAGAGGCGCTCGACAAGATCATGCGCGATCTCATGTGAGGCGAACCGATGCGAAATCCTCGTTGGATCGTTCTCGCGCTACTGGCTGTCGTTGTCTGGGGATGCCATGGCAGCGAAAACGTCACCGGCGTCGAATCGGGTGTCCATCTGACGATCCATTTGAGCACGACGTCCTCGCACACGATCCAGAAGGCAAAGCTGACCCTCGATGGACGCGACGTCGTTACGGCCGAGCCGCCGGGGGGCGCGGAGGAGGTCACGCTCGACACCACCGTCAACGGCGTCGAACGTGGATCGCACACGTTGAAGGTTGTGATCGTCCGGCAGGCGTCGTCTCCGAACTCATATTTCGCGGCTGGTGCAGTCGCGACGCAGGACCGCATTTTGGACCTCGCACCCGTTCAAGGCGTGCTGGCGACGGGTGAGAGTCTCGAGATCAAAGTCAACTTCTGAATCCCGCGCATGCGGACAGCGAGCATCGGGTTTCGCGCCAAGACCGGCAAAGCGATTGCCGTGGCGCTCACCGCCGGTCCTGAGTTCGTGCAACGCTGGATGATCGATCTCGTCGATCCCGACGTTCCGGCAACGAGTCAGCCTCACCATGAAGTGATGGAGCTGCCGTGGCCCGATGCGCAATCGGCAGTCGTTCCGATCGAGCGGCGGATCGATCAAGTGGCGACCGATCGCGTGCGCAGTCTGATCGAAGAGCTTCGATCGAAGGATTTCAAGGTGTCAGCGATCGGTGTAGTCGGTTCGCCCGACCGCGATCTGGCGCGAATCGGTAACCCGCACATTCGCGCGCACGCGGCCGAAGGAATCCTTTTCCGGCGGGCGATCGAGATTGCCGCGAAACAACTCCGGTTGCAATGCCGATCGTTCAGCGACCGCGGCTTCGAGGAAGCGAAGGTCGCGAAGGCCCTGGGTCGCGCCGCGGGACGACCTTGGCGAGCCGACGAACGCGCGGCGGCAACTGCTGCATGGTTAATGCTTTCCTAGTTTGGTTCGCCGCTTGCTCATCCATGAGCCATGAGCGATGACGAAAAAGGCGCCACCGAAGCGGATGTCGAGAAGATCGATACGATCAAGGGCAGCGAGGTTCTCGGTTACGAAGGTGCCGGCCGTGAAGAGCACAGCGGCGAGAACTCACCGCGCGAGAGCAGCAAGCTGACCGACGATCTGGCCGACAACAAACCGGAACAGGTGAAGTAAGGCGGGTCGTAGGTCGTCGGTCGTAGGTACCGTGGGCCTTTGGGCGCTGAGGCCCCCGATACCCACGACCGACGACCCACGACCTGTCTTCACCGCTTCTTCAGCCCCTGCACGCGACTCCTGGCCTGCTGATGTTCGGGCGAGATCTTGAGCACATCTTCGTAGCAGGTCTGCGCTCGAGAGATCAGTCCCTCGAGCTTGTAGAGATCGCCCAGTGAGATCATCGCGTCGATGAAGTTCGGGTCGATCGACAGCGCCATCTGAAAACTCTCCGCGGCGTCGCGCCGCCATTTCGGATTGCGCTCCTGACATGAGCCGAGAAGGAACCACGCCTGAGCGTTGTCGGGCGCGAATGCGACGGCCTGCTTCAGAAGCACGATGGCGCCGTAGTAGTCGCCCTGCACGGCCAGCTCGCGAGCCTTGTTGAAGTTCTGCTCGGCGATGGAGCGCTGCGTCACTCGCTGCTGAATGGAGCTATCGCTGCTGCGCGAGCCGCGCTCGTGCAGAAGCTTGTCGTAGGAGGCGCGGCGCGCAGCATCCTTCAGCACGCTCACTGCTTCGTCGAGGCGCCGCGTGATCGCGCTGACAGCGTCGCGAACGATCGGCGGGTAGCTGAGCGGATCGAACAACTTCTTCCGCTCTTCGCCGGAGCTGATGATCTGTGCGCGCGTCGCGGCGCGCGGGACGTCCAGCACCTGATAGTGATCGAGCCCCGCCATCTGTCGCGACAGGGCGACAGCGCGCAGCGATCGCTGATCGCTCGACCCGATCGCCGCGAGCAGTTCGAGATCGCGCTGCATATCATCGAAGTCGACCGCCTGCCGCTCCTCGGT
Source organism: Thermoanaerobaculia bacterium (assembly GCA_036001325.1). Lineage (GTDB taxonomy): Bacteria > Acidobacteriota > Thermoanaerobaculia > Gp7-AA8 > Gp7-AA8 > DASVHS01. The sequence goes on along the minus strand of DASYUK010000411.1, from coordinate 21,320 downwards.
CCGGAATTGGACGACGCTGTAGATGCCCAGAGCGAGCATGCAAATCACGACCTTCGCCGCCGTCACCGAATCGGAGGTGAAGTGTTTCAGAAATGCCTCGATCGACTGCGCCTCGCTGCCGAGCTGCATAACGATGTTCCGCTCAGCGTCGGTCAGCGGAATGGCGTCGACGTTGAAGCGGCTGTCGGGCGACCAGGCGATCTCGCGTTTCAGATCGCCGAGCGAACGGCGGAGAACGAGTCCGTTGGTGATCGAACGGATGCCTTCCAGGACGAGCGTGGCGGTCGACTGCAGGAAGACGCGTTTCTCCGGCTCGATCGCCGTCTCTTCGGTGAATGCCGAAGTTCCTTCGTCGAGCGAGAAGAGCGGGACGAACTGCGTAGCGAGCCATTCGCGAAGCAACGTCTGCCGCCACGAGAGCTCCAGAATTCCCGCTTCGTGGAAGCGTGACACCACTTCTGTCGGATCCGCTGCGCTGATCTGCGCCGCCTTGTCGGCGGTGATGACTCCGCGCCGTACGAGAAAATCGGCGAGCGAATCCTCGGCCGCGGTTGACGTGATGAGGACGAGCTCGCCCTGTGACCAGTAGAGAACCTTCCTCATCGGGCTCCTGATGATCGTTAGATAACCCGTGAGGTGGTTCTGCAGAATGTCGCCGACGATCACCGCGAAAGGGGTGATCTCGATGCGCTCCAGACTCATGACAGTTTCACGAGTTTTAGCATAACCCGCTCCGCGCTGGCATAAATCGGGCTCCGACAATGTCGAGTGCTACGATGAAACGGATGAAGACCCTCGTTTTCCTGCTCCTGGCCGCCGCTGCGGTCGTGCCCAACCTGGCGGCGCAGGACGCCTCCACCGGACCCTACGATTTCGTTCTGGCCAAGCTGGCCGCTGACGAGGGGCGCTACGACGAAGCGCTATCCCGCATGGATCGAGTCATCGAGAAGGAGCCCGCTAATCCGATCCTCCTTTTCGAGCGGGCGATGATTCTCGTCGATGCCGGCAAGCCCGATCGCGCCGAAGCAGAGCTCCGCAAGCTCGCCGAAGCTCATCCCGATTTCTACGATGCGCAGCGTGTTCTCGGTCGTGTTCTCCTCGATCGCGCGGGCAACGATCGCGCACGTCTCGAAGAGGCGCTCACGCATCTGCAGGCCGCGTTCAAAGCGAATCCGGATGATCTGCCGACCGGCGTCACCGTATCGCAGCTCCTGGTCGCCTCCGGTCGTGTGGCCGAGGCGGAAAGGGTGCTCGCGCAACTGGTCGAGCGCGCGCCCGATCAGCGTGTGCTCAACTACAACTACGCGCAGGTGCTGACGAAGCTCGGGCGCGGCGACGAGTCGAAGCAGTATCTCGAGCGCGCCGTTCTGCTCGATCCGACCTTCGGTCCGGCGGTGCTCCAGCTCGTCGACATCTATCAGAAGGAAAGCGAGTGGCAGAAAGCGGCCGAAGTCCTGCAGCCGCTCATCGAGCAGGATCCGATGAACGCCGAGCTGCAGCGGCAGCAGGCGTATTTCTATCTGCGCGCCGGCAGTCCGGAGAAAGCGCGCTCCGCGTTCAAGTCGCTCGTCGAAGCCGATCCAAAGGATGCCCGCTCGCTCTTCTATCTCGCCGAGTCGCTTTCGGATCTCGAGCAATATGAAGAGGCGGAGAAGATCTATCGCAAGCTCCTCGAGCAGACGCCGAACGATCCCGATCTTCTGGCCAGCTTCGGCCTGAGCCAGATCGCGCAGCGCAAGTACGACGAGGCGGAGCGCACGTTCCGCGCCCTGCTCGCCGTCCCTGAAGTCGCCGACAATCTCGTGGCCCTCGGAAAAACGCAGCTCGCGTACATCGAGCTGCAGCGCGGTCATTACGACGCGGCCGTCGCCGGCGCGAAGCCGGTCTTCATCTTCCGCGACAAACCGAATGCACAGGCCATCGGCATCGCTCTCGATGCGCTGAAGAAGAACAAGCGATACAAGGAAGCGCTCGATCTGCTGCAGCCGCTCGTCGACAAGTTCGGCTCCGACGCGTTCGTCAACGCGCGATACATCGAGCTGCTCGCCCGCATGGGAGAGAAGGAGAAAGCCCGCGCGGCCGCCACGACGCAGGCCAAGTTCGGAACACGCAACGTGATCTCCTCGGCCGAGGCTCTGATGCAGAGCGGCGACAACAATGCGGCGCTCGCGCTGATCAACGACGCGCTGAAAGCGCATCCCGACGATACCGATCTGCAGTTCGAGCTCGGATCGGCACACGAACGCTCCGGCGATCACACCGCGGCGGAGCGCGCGTTCCTGCAGATCCTCCAGAGGAATCCCGAGCACGCCGCGACTCTCAACTACCTCGGTTACATGTGGGCCGACAGCAATGTGAATCTCGAACGCGCCGCGGAGATGCTCACGCGCGCGGTGAAGCAGGAGCCGCGCAACGGCGCATACGTCGATTCTCTCGGATGGGTCTACTTCCGTCAGGGCAAACTCGAGCTGGCGGAGAAGTACCTCACCGATGCCACGCGCCTGCTCCCGCGCGATGCCACCGTGCACGAGCACCTCGGCGACGTCTTCGCCAAACGCGGCAACTACAAACGCGCGCTCGACATGTATCGCGTCGCGCTGACGCTCGAACCGGAAGCGAAGGACGAGGCCAAGCTGCGGTCCAAGATCGCCGAGGTCGAAAAGCAGCAGACGGCGCAGCGTTGAAGCGGTGGTTCGTAGCTGGTAGTTGGTGGTTGGTGCTTGCTTGCCGTACTGCTCACGTCAGTGGACCGGCCGTTGCGCCGCTGCCGCTGACCGAAGCGCCTCTCGAAGCGCTTTTCGCCCGCGCGGATGCCTTTCCCGGCGCGCGGAGCATCATGAAGGTGCGCGCGACGACGGGAGGTGAGACGCGTTCGTTCCGAGCGCAGCTCATCGTTGAGAATCGCCAGCACATGGAGCTCATCGCATACACGCCAGTCGGCACAACTGCGGCGACGATTCGCGCGGAAGGCGAACAGGTAACAGTGACAGATTCGCGGACTGGCTCCACGACCGCGGGCAACGCGTCCGATCTCCTTCGCCAGTACGGATTCTTTATCGGCGGGCTCACTCCCGCCGAGATGGGCATACTGCTCCTCGGATACCCGCCGCGTCGCGACCTTACTTACGAAGCGACGGCCACAGGGCTGAGCCGCGCAACTGTCGCCGACGTCGTGGTGACATTCGACCCACCGTCGCTGCCGGCGCAGCATGTCGTCGTCTTGCACGGCGCTGATCGCGTCGACATCGATCATCTCGAAGTGGCAGCGATGAAGTAACGATGCAAGTCCGCTCCTACGCGAAGATCAACTGGGCGCTGCGCATCATCGGCAAACGCGCCGACGGCTATCACGACATCGAGACGCTCTTTCAGACGATCTCGCTGCACGACACGATCACGATCACGCAGGCCGAACGCATGTCGATCGCCTGCGACGATCCGCACGTGCCATGCGACGAGACGAACCTCGTCATGCGGGCGGCGCACGCGCTCGGCGCGCCGCCGGTGCATTTCGCGCTGCAGAAGCGCATTCCGACGGGCGGGGGGTTGGGGGGCGGGTCGTCGAACGCGGCGGCGACGCTCATGGCGCTCGACGAGATGTTCGAGCTGCGCACGCCGCACGAGCGCATGCACGAGATCGCGCTGGCGCTCGGATCAGACGTGCCGTTTTTTCTCGTCGGTGGACGCGCGTACGCAACCGGTCGCGGCGAGCAGCTCACACTGCTGCCGGCCGGTGCGCCAATCCCGCTACTGCTGTTGTTCCCTCACGAGCGCGTGTCAACGGCCGAGGCATTCTCATTGATTCGCGAGTACTCGAAACCCGTTGGCGTCGATCGATATCGTCAGGCAGTCGATTTGCTCGATCACACCGACATTCTCGTCAATGACTTCGAGAAAGTCATTCTGCCGCGGCTGCCGAATCTGAAAAACCGACTTCTCGAAGCGAGAGCCGCATGGGCAGGGATGACCGGATCGGGCTCGACGATCGTCGGCGCGTTTCGCGGTCAGGAGCAGCGCGATGTCTCGCGAGCGTCCTTCAATGACGTGCGCTGCGAAGTCGCGGAAACGAGATGAGGCGAGTGTAGGCGCGTGGCCCTCTTGTGTAGGCCACGAGAAGCTGTCCTGACGGCGCGCGCGAAATCCCCGTGATCTGCCCATCCAACGCGCCGATGTGCACGGGCGGATAGTCGAGCAGTTGGCCTTCGGCAGTCGTGCGCAAGGCCCACAGATCCGTTGACGATGGGAGACCTCGCGACCACGCGACCAGATATTCGCTGCCGGTCCAGAACGTCGTCGCGTGCTCTTTTCTATCGTTGCCGGGCGAAAGAATCTTCCTCGCGCCGACGACGTGGCCGCTTGCATCGACGATCTGAGCACCGATGTAATCGTTGGTGTGACCCGGATTCGCGCAGATCCACGTGACGAGGAAATCGCTTCCGTCGGACGCGATGGACACCGAGGTCGGCAGGTCCTGTGGTGTGGCGATCCACTCGATCGGTGTGATTCCGACCGCCGTCAGCATCACACCGCGCAGAAAATATAGAGCGTCATGGTAGGAGACCAGGACCTTGTCCGATGACGCGGCAATGGCGAAATCGAAAGAGCTCAAAGTCGACGTGATCTGGCGTGGTCCGTCGATGATCGTTCCCTCAGCATCGAGCCGCGCAGCGAAGAGCGTGGAACGCGCAGACCACACCACGATAAAACTTGAACCGGTCCACACTCCGCGCGCGGTGCCCGTGAAATCAGTTTCGAGAACGCTGGATGAGTTGGCGACGGCCTTCAGTGCCGAGTTTTGGACGATGAGGTGCAACGGATTCGGCCCGCCGCCGACGCTTCGGACCAGCCTCGCTCCTGTGACGAGCTCCCGTGGACCGGATGGATCTCCGGGAGCTCGCACATACATGTTCTGTTCGCTCCACGCAACGAGGGGCGCGGTTCCGTTCCAGAACGGCTGCGGATTCGATTGCGGAACGTACGCGCGATGAACGCTTTGCGCCGCTGCGTTCTCGCGCAATGATGCGGCGTATACCTGAGGACTCTGCCACCATGCGATGACATTCGTCGCCACGGCCGGTTGATCGCCGCTCGCGACGTTGAACGGACCATCGAGGCGATCGCCGCGTCCGGTCACGTGCATCGCACGAATGTTCAAACTGTCGGACCACGTCACGAGGTATGAGCTGCGGCTCCACGTGACCGCAGGGGAGCCGCCGGTGTCAGTGATTGAGAAGGCCGGCGCATCGGCATGTCCGCTCGGATCGAGATGCTGCGCGGAAATGCCACCCGCGGCGGGGAAGATGATGAGAAATCCGTCGTCTCCCGCGGCGATCACCGGTTTCGCGCGAGCAGGGTTGACCTTCACCCAGTTGGTGTTCAGGGTTCGAATCTGAATGCCGCCATCTCCGCCCGAAACGACGACGGTGACTCCGTTTTTCGCAGCGATCGCGAAGGGTGCCGCGGCGCTCAACAACTCGATGTCGTTCTGAACGATCTCTCCCGTTTCGCTGACGCGCGTGGCCACGACTGACGTGTCGACGCGCCAACCCCATGTCATCACGACACGCTCCACGGCCGTCAGCACGATGTACTCGCTGCCGTTCCATGTCACCGCGCGTTGGCCGCCGATGTCGTGGGGAGTCAGCGAGAAACGCGTGCTCTGATGGATGAGAAGCGGAGTCGTGCGTCCATCGTGGTCAACCAGCGCCCCTGAAGTGCCACCGTGGCCTCCCCAGACAACGAGATAGTTGCGGCCGCTCGATGCGACATCGGCGACCTCGCCAATTCCTTGAAAAGTAATGCTCGCCGGCAGCAGCGACCGACCTGCGCTATCGATGAGCATGATGTAGTGGTCATACGAGTAGAACTGATACTCCGATGAAACGACGAGGTAATTGCGTCCGTCGCTCGCTATGCGGGGGAATCTGCCGCCGCCTGCGAGGACCGTCGCTGGCTCCGCGACCGGCTCTTCGGGATGAATCACACTGGGGATGAGCAGCAGGAAGAAGAGCAACAGAGGCATACCGCAAGTTGGTACGGGAACGGTGTTCCGCGCGTCCAGTTCAGCGGGCTGAGGAGGCGAGAAGATAATCAGAAGCGAGCTCTTCGAGTATCGGCTCGCTGGACGTCTCCTGACCGTGTGCCTCGACGATCAGAACATGCGGCATGTCGGGCAGATCCTGCCACGTTTCGTGTTGCTCGAGATCGCGCAGCGCTTCGTGCGCGCTTTCGCGGAACGCGCACTGCTCGATCGTCGCGAAACCCGCTTCCCGCAGTGCCGACCGAAGCGTCGGCATGTTGTACAGAAACTGATGACCCCACGCGCGAAACGCCTTGTTCATCCAGAAGCAATCGCGCACCGCCTCCTGATCGGACTTCCATTCCTCAGGGTGATACTGCGTCCGGTACACCCAGTCGAGATTCGGCGTCGACAGACGCAGCACTCCGTCTGCGTCTAACGCCGCGCGGCAGTCGTGGAGGAACTTCATTCCGTCGGAGTAGGAGAGATGCTCCAGAAAGTGTTCGGCGTAGATGTAGCGGAGCTCGCGTGCCGGGATACCGTAGCGGATATCGTAGATGAAGTCTGCAGCGGGCGCAGGGAAGCGATCGATGTTCACCCAACCGTCCAGGCGCACTGAGCCGCATCCGATGTGAAGGCGCGATCCGGGCGACAGCCGTCGCAACGCGCGCGATTGGACGGCACGATCGATCTTTCGCCATAAGCGTCGTAATGTTCTTGTCGGGAGATGCACGGTAGACGCGCATTATCTATCGACGCACGATCGAGCGTTGCCGCGAAGGAACGACCAAACGCGTATAGACGCGCAAATCTCGTGTGTAGGCAATCGCGAGAATTCCATCGTGATATGCCCAAAGGATTGGCAGGCCGGCGGAGATCGTTCCGATTCGCTGCGGCGGGTAATCGATGAGGTCTCCCTCGCGGCTGATCCGCAACGTCCACAACTCGCGTTCAGTCTCCGAAACTCTGCCCCAGACGACAAGGTAGTTCTTTCCCGTCCAGAATGTATCGGCGTTCCATTTCACGTCGTGGCCAAGCGAGTAGATCCGCCAGTCGCCGAGTCGCTTTCCTTCACTACTGATCCTTCGAGCGGCAATGTAGTCGTTTCCACCGAAAGGATTGTTGATCCACGTAACGAGGAAATCAGATCCATCGGATGCGATGGTGACGAAACCGGGAATCGTCGGTGGTTCCGCAATCGCGCCGACGTCGATGACGTCGTCACCGGAGAGCAGCAACCCGTGAAGTATCCCGCTCAAATCGCGATAGGTGATGAGCGATTTCGAAGCCGAACTGCCGACTGAAATTGGACCGACATACGCCGCGGTGGCGATCTGCCGCGGTTGTTCGTCGACTGGACGGCCGTCCGCGTCCAGCCGCTGCGCATAGATGGGCACATACGCGAACGGATCGCCTTGCGGCTGAGCGGACCAGACGAACAGGAAACCATTGCCATTCCACTTCGGATTTGGTTGCGGGATCGGGAACGGCGTTCCGCCGATGTAACTGGCGAAGTACTGACCGTTCACTTGGGTGATGATCAAAGGCTTATTGAAGCCGCGAAGAAGGACCACGGTTCCATTGACGCTGATCGGCGCTGTGTCGTTTGTGATCTCGCGAAGGTTGCCGCCGATGTCAGCCCATGACACGACTGCCCTGTTGTCAAGAAACGAGAGCGCGGAGAGACTCTGTTCGACAAACTTACTGTGCACCGGCTGACCCGGCCCGCTCGCGTCGATACGTTTGGAAAACACATTATTCGCATTCGCGTTCCACACGACGAGTGTTGATCGGCCATTCGAAGCGAGTGCCGGATTGCGCGCGTTCGGGATGATCAATTCGGTGCTTGCGGAGTCGGCTTTGATGACCTGCACGTCGCCCGCAAGAGTTCTCCACGCGATCTCGTACGAACGGCCGGTCCAGGTGACTGCCGGAGCATTGGTTGCTGATGTCGTGACGGTAAACACTGCGCCCTCCGGCCTGCCTGCAGGGTCGAGGTACTGCGCCAGGATCGTGCCGGGGACAGCTTCGTTCGAGCCAGTCGTGTTCCAGACGATCAGGAATCCGTTGTCGCCGGCAGCGACCGCCACGCTGCCTCGTTGGTCGCTGATCGTGATCGGCGTCGAGAGAGCACCTGCGCTCGACATCGTCCTCACCAAAATCCCCGACGAATTCGACATGACGATGACCGACACGCCGTTACGCGCTGCGATCCGCGCCTCCAGGAAATCGTTTGCGACGAGGACGTCGTTCTGAAGAATGGTTGCGTCTTCGGAGACGCGCGTGACGACGAGATCGTGTGTTACTTGCAACCCCTGATCGAATTGCCGCTCAGTCAGGACGACGTATTCGCCTCCGTTCCATCCCACGGACCGCTGTCCGATTGTGTCGTGCGACGAGCGTCGCGTGCGCGTGGATTCATGGATCGTGAAGGGCCCTTTCCTGATGCTGCCGCTGCGGTCGAGGAGCATGCCGGTTGTGCCGCCAAGTCCGCCCCCGACGACAAGGAACGAGCGACCGCTGGATGCGACGTCCGGCACTTCGCCGAAGTCGTCGAACGTGTGGCTGACGGGCAAGAGAGAATTTCCGTCGCCATCGACCAAGCTGACGAAAAATTGGAAACCGCGAAGCGAACGATCGACTGCCGAGACGACGACGAAGTTTTCACCATCCGATGCCGCTGCGGAGAAGCCGAACACGTGCGCCGTTGCAACCGGCGGTTCTCCCACCGAACGTTCAGGAAGGAGCAGGTGAGGGATCGGCGTTTGCGCGGCGGCGGGAATCGCAGCGAGAAGCGCAAGGACCAGAAGCAGGGGCACGCTGAACTAAGTACGCACCGTTCACGCCGGGCGTCCACTGAGCCAAGCTCAGCGGACCGCCGTCAAACGGCGTCGCGATTTCATGCGCAGAGCCTCCAGCCTATCTTCGATCGCTTTCGTGGCCCGATCGAGCGCGCGTTTGTCGCCACGGAGCTGGTACGCGAAGTTCGCGCCGAAGAAGATCGAATTGATCTCGAAGGCGAGCTGCTTCGCATCGACCGTCCGCTCGATGTGTCCTTCGTCCTTCGCCATGGTGATCGCCTTCTCGATCGCGCCGACCCACTCGTCCATCGATTTCGCGACCGCATCGCGCACGACGCCGGGGCGGCCATCGAATTCGAATGACGCCGCGGCGAAAAAGCACCCGCCCGGAAAGACATTGCGCCGGATGTACGACAACCACGATCGGCAGATGGCCATCAATCGCGGATAACCGCGCTCCGTCTTCAGGGCCGGCAGAAACACCTCGTTCACGAATCGTTCTGCTGCGGCATCGATCGTCGCGAGCTGAAGCTCTTCCTTCGATCCGAAGTGAGCGAACAGGCCGCTCTTGCTCATGCCGAGGTCGTCGGCGAGGCGCCCGATGGTGAGACCTTCGAGCCCTTCGAGCGACGCCAGATCGACCGCGCGATCGAGGATGCTCTGACGCGTGCGCTCGCCTTTCATGCGTAGGCCGGCAGATCCTTGAGCAGCGTCGAGTGATGCTCGCGGAAGAAATCGGTCCAGGGGGCGGGGCGGCGGGTGGCGGGATCGACCTTGACGATCGTGCGCTCGCCGCGCGCGTAGGGGATCAATCCATCTTCGCTGCTGCAGAGAAAGCCGTACACGCAGCTCGTGTTGCCGAGGCGTTCGACCCAGACATCGATGCGCATCGTTCCCGGCCCCATCACCGGATTGATGTATTCGATGCGCAGTTCGCGCACGACGTGGAACTGGTCGGGATTGTCGGCAGGGTTGAGCTCCCACTTCCGGCCGGTCGTCGCATAGAAAGCGATGATCGCGCGCTCGACATGCGCAGCGAAGCGTGAGTTGTGAAGCATCTGCATCGGATCGAGCTCGTCGAAGTGGACGGGGGAGCGGTAGACGAACTTGGGATTGATGTCGTCGCGGATATGCATGCCCTGAAAATAAGCACGAACGTTCGTTTTGTCAAGGGGAGGGCCTTCTCCCCAATGGGAGAAGGTGGCCAGAGGCCGGATGAGGGGCAGCGATTCTCGGTGGTCGCACGCCCCTCACCCGGCGCTTCGCGCCACCCTCTCCCGGAGGGAGAGGGATGTTCAATCGTAAAGTAGCATGCGCTACAGTGACGCGACGGCTGACACTCTTTGCGCTGCTCGCAATCGCGTTCGCCGCGCAGGCACAAGGTCCTTCGGCGCATTGGCGCACGATCGAGACCGCACATTTTCGCGTGCACTATCCGGCGGACTATGAAGCGTGGGCGACGCGTGCCGCGTCGCGCATCGAGTCGATTCGTGCCGCTGTGGTGAAGGAAGTGGGATTCGATTCGCCACAACGCATCGACGTCGTCATCAGCAATCCGGTCGCGGCGCCGAACGGTTACGCCTGGACGATCCTCGACGCGCCGCGCATCATCTTCTACAGCGAGCCGCCCGGCCCCGATGAGCAGATCGGTACGTACAGCGACTGGATCGATCTTCTCGCCGTGCACGAGATCACGCACATCATGCACATGCTGCGGCCGTCGCGGAATCCGCTGCAGCGCGCCGTCGAACGATTCGTTCTGCCGTTCGATCCGATCACTCTCACCGCCCCGCGATGGGTGCTCGAGGGTTACGCCACCGTCATCGAAGGACGTCTCACGGGCGCCGGTCGTCCACCGAGTGCGATGCGCGCCGTCGTCCTCAGGAAGTGGGCGTCGAGCGGCCGCATGCCCTCCTACTCCCAACTCAACTCCGATTCCCGCTTCCTCGGCATGTCGATGGCCTACCTCGCCGGCTCCGCGTATCTGGAATGGCTGGAGCGCAGAACAGGCGAGGGGAGTCTGCGCCGCTTGTGGGCGCGCATGACCGCGCGCCAGAGGCGCTCGTTTCGCAACGCGTTCATCGGCGTCTTCGGCGATTCGCCCGATCGGTTGTATGGTCAATTCGTCGCCGAGCTGACGGCGTCGGCGATGACGGTGAATCGTTCCACCGATTTGCGCGACGGAGAGCTGTGGCAGGAGACGCCACGCGCGAGCGGCGATCCGGCCGTTTCGCCCGACGGCTCGAAGATCGCGGTCGTCATTCGCGCGCGCAACAAACCTTCGCGGCTCGTCATCTGGTCGACCGGACCAGCAGCCGAGGAGCGCAAGAGGTTCGAAGAGCGCGTGACGAAGATGATCGCGCGCGATTCCGAAGACTTTCCGCCGGTGTCCATGAAGCCGCTGCCGCGGAGGGTGATGCATTCGATGACGCCTCAGGATGGCGGCGATGTGGAGACACCGCGATGGACACGCGACGGAAAGTCGATCCTCTATTCGCATCGACAACCTGATGGCGAGGGATTTCTGCATCACGATCTTTTTCTCTGGACGCCTTCGACAGGCGAGAACCGGCGCGTGACTCGCCTGGCTGACGTCTTCGACGCTGATCCTCTGCCGGACGGGCACTCGGCCGTCGCAGTGCGCAGCCGTTACGGACTCTCGCAGATCGTGATCATCGATTTTGCGACCGGCGCCGTGCGCGACCTGATGCAGCCGTCGCTCGAGACGGTCTACTCGCATCCCCGCGCGAATCGCGATGGATCGCAGATCGCGTACGTCGCGCACAACAAGGGGACCTGGTCGCTCTTCGTCCGCGATGCGGTGGTGCTGTCAGGCGTGAATGTGGCTTCGCCCGAATGGAGTGACGATCACATCTTCGCCACGGTTCTTGCAGGCGGGTTCGCCGAACTTCATCGCATCGCGCTCAATGGTGACCACGAGCCGATCACGCGCAGCCCCGGCGGCGCATTCGAGCCCGCTCCCGCGCCGGATGGACGCGTCTTTTTCATGGGACTCAATCCCGACGGCTTCGTCGTTCGCGTGATCGATGCAGCGAGCACTGCGCCCGCAACGCCGGCATACGATCGCACGCTCGTTCCGGCACTGCCGCCGGTGATGAGTGCGCCGCCGATCTTCGCATCGCAAGCACTGCCGCAGCCGCGCGCATACGGAATCGGACGTCAGGAGAGCGCATGGCTCGTCGGCGAAGCCGTCGCGCCGAACCAGAACGCGACTGAGATTGGCGTGCGCATCGGTGACGTCGTTGGAAGGCTCGATACGTTGGCGGTCGCGTCGATCGGACGTGAGAACGCGCAGCGCGGCGTCGGAGTCGCGTCGACGTGGCGCGGCTGGCCGATCGCGATCTCCGGGCACGCTTTCACGGCGAACGACGATCTCGTGAAGCGCAACGGCCTCGAAGTGCGCGGATCGTGGATGTGGCACGCTCCGCTCAGCACCTTCTCGATCGACGCCGGCGGTTTGACAGGCAAGCCGCTCGACATCGGTTTCGCCGAGGCGTCATTTCGGCAGCGGCAGATCGTCTCGACCTGGCGCGCGAATGAAGAGATCCGCATCACCGCTGAGGGCGGATCGATCACGCACTACCGCGGCATCGCGCGCGCATCGCTGCGCGGCGGCGCATTCAGCATGGCCGGTGAGGTTCAACACGATGAAGCGCGGCACGACGGCATCGATGTCGGCGGGATCGAGTCGTCGATTCTGCCGCGCTCGGCGATTCCCAACCGCGTCTTCGATCCGGCGCTGCCGATCGGTACGCTGTCCGGCCGCCGCCACGACGGCACGCGGGTTGAACTGAATCTGCCGTTCCTTCCCGCGACGATGTTCTATCAGCGTCATCGGACCGACACCACCTCACTCTCTCTCGCCGGACTGCAGGTCACGCTCGTCTCGAACGCGACTCCGATTCTGCGTCTCCCGGCGCTGGACGTGACGGCAGGCGCGGCGCGCATTCTTGACGAGCCGCTGCGCAATCGAACGAAATGGTGGTTCGCGATGAGGTGGCGCCCGTGATCAATATTCACAACGGCGACGTCATGGCGGTGACGGCGCGTCGTGTCGGACTTCCCGGCGAGCATCTTTCCTTTCGCGAATCGCTCGTCACCGGTCCGGTTCCGGCGACATCGGACTGGCTGGGGACGCGCGCGCGCTTTCTCTCAGCGGCGTACGGCGAAGAATTGTTGCGCGCGAGCAACGCCCTCTTTGAACAGGAGCAGGCGCTCAACGCCGCGGCCGAGTCGGACCAGGAGATCGTTCTCTGGTTCGAGCACGATCTCTTCTGCCTCGTGCACTTCATCTACCTGCTGCAGCGATTTCGCCAGCGCAACGTGTCATTTGTCTGGTGCAGCGATGTGCTGGCGGGGCGCGAGCCCGACGATCTGCTGCGCCTCTTCAATTCGCGGGCGCCGGTGACGCCGGCCATGTTCGACATCGCCGCGCGCGCCTGGGGCGCTTACACATCGCCCGACCCGAGAATGCTCAACGACCTGTTCACGATCGGCGACGAGTTGTCGTTCCTTCGCGACGGCATGCGCCTGCACGGCTCTCGCTTTCCGTCGACTGGCAATGGTCTCGGCGCCGTCGAGAACCGTCTGTTGAAGCTGATTGCGTCGGGCGCGGCGGACTTCGCCATGCTCTTCGGTCAGTTCGATGAGCGGCCGCCTCGCTTCGGATTCGGCGATGCGCAGGTTCTCTACATCTTGCGCGCGATGGCGTCGCGCGCGGTTCCGCTCATCACGATGGCGCAGACCGACGAGACGCCGCCGAAGGCGACGTTCGCGATCACGCCGGCGGGAGAGAACATCATGACTGGTGCCGTCGACGACCTCTCCGTCAATGATCCCGATCTCTGGCTCGGCGGCGCGCATGTGACAGTGGAGAATGTCTGGCGATGGGACGAGTCTCGCGTCGAGATCATTCTGAGCCGCCCTGCCGCCTCGTGAAGTTCGACGCCACCGATGGCGTCGAGCTGTCCGGCCTTCTCTACGAGCCGCGGCGCAAGACGAGGCGCGCGGCGATTTTTCTTCACGGCACGGGCGGCGCGTCGATCTTTGATTCGAAGCGGACGAACATCCTCGCCGCTTCGTTCGCCGAGAATCGCATCGCGTACTTTCCGTTTAACAATCGTGGCGCGCATCTCGTGCGGCGGTTGCGCGGGCGGAAGAAGAGCATCGGCGGCGGCATGGCCTGGGAGCGCATCCGCGACTGCGTGCAGGACATCGATGGCGCGATCCGCCTTCTCCGCTCGCGCGGATATCGCGAGCTCTACCTGATCGGGCACTCCACCGGCGCGAACAAGATCGCCGTCTACGATCACTACCGGCGGCGCAATCCGATCCGCCGTTACATCCTGCTCGGCGGCGGCGACGACACCGGCTTGATGTACGACCAGCTCGGCGCGCGTCGCTTTCGATCAGTGCTCGAGCGTGCGCGCGAACGCCGCACGAGTGATGAGTTTGTCGACTCATCGATCTCGAAGCTGCCGATGAGCTGGCGCTCGCTCTACGACACGATCAATCCCGACGGCGACTACAACGTCTTTCCCTATCTCGAGATCATGCGGGGCGTGCGGCTGTCGAAGCGCGGCCGCTTTCGCCACGTGCGCGGCATTCGCAAGCCGGCACTCGTCGTCTACGGCGATCGCGACGAGTGGTGCTATGGCGACGTGCCGCGCTGCGTCGAGATCCTCGCTGACGCCGCCGGTCCCAATTTCGAGTTTGCGGTCCTCGAAGATTGCGATCACGGATTCAACGGCCACGAAGAGGAGCTCGCGGAGTTGATCACTCGATGGCTTGACGCGTGAGTCCTTCTCCCTCCGGCAGAAGGTGCCCGAAGGGCAGATGAGGGGCGTGATAGTCACGAGTATCTCGCCCCTCACCCGGCGCTTCGCGCCGCCCTCTCCCTAAGGGAGAGGGCTTATTGCTGACAGCACCTCGAACGACTTCAGCTCATGTCCGAGGAAATGACGGCGGATCGTGCCAGCGAGAGCACGGACTTCGAAGAGGACGTCGCTCGGTGTGCTGCGCTCCGCATATTCGGCGACCGGCAGGCGGAAGATCGCCTCCAGCTCGTCGGCGACGTCGTTGCTGATCAGGAACGCATCGCGCGTCGCGCACGACTCGCAGACAAAACCCTGCAGCTTCGCGTCGAATCGCAGAGGTCGGCCGAGGTTGTTACCGCATTCGATGCAGTTGCGTGTCGATGGGAAGATCCCAGCCAGACGTAGCATCCAGATTTCCACATAGGCAACGATGTGGAGGGGAGATTTCGTGTCGAGCAGCGACTCCGTGGACCGATCGAGCAATCGATAGATCAGCTCCGCCGGATCGCCCGCGGGCGCGAAGGTGTCGACCATCTCGGCGATGTACGTGGCGGCGACCGATCGCAGCAACTCCTGCTGCGCCGGAAAGAGCGACCGGATCAGCTCGACCGACTCGATGCGCACGGCTTCTTCCGTCTCGCGCTCGGCGTAGCCGACGCGCACTTTCGCCAGCGGCTCGAGCGACGCGCCGAAGCGCGTCTTCCCTCCGCGCGCGCCGTACGCCCATCCCTTCACTTTTCCATGTTCCGGCGTCAGAAACACCACGAGCTTGTCGCGCTCGCGCGCGGGCACGGTGTGCAGGATGATCGCTTCGGTACGCTGCAGGCGCATCGGATAGAGTCTACGATCTTGACCACGCTGACACATCCAGCCGAGGCGCGACGGCGCTTCCGCGAGTTCGCGGAAGGCGAGATCACCAACGACAACCTCGCATTCGGCGCCCTGCTGATCGCGGTCGAGGATTATCCGCACGTCGACATCGAGAGCTATATCGCTGCGGTCGATGACCTGGCCAATCGGGTCCGCGCGAAATCCACATCCAGCGAGCCGCCTGTCTTTCGCCTCGGGCACCTGCATTCGGAGATGTTCGACATCGATCGATATCGCGGCGACGCCGCGAACTACTACGATCCGCGAAACGCGTACTTGAATGAGGTCATCGATCGGCGCATCGGCCTGCCGTTGACGCTCTCGATCATCTTCCTGCATGCGGCGTCGTCGCTGGGGTTGAATGCATTCGGCGTCGGTCTGCCGGGTCATTACATCATCAAAGTGCAGTTCGAGCTGAACGAGATCTACGTCGATCCCTTTCACAGCGGGGCGACGATGACGATTTCCGAGATCGGGCAGATGATCTCGCAGATCACGGGCGGTCGCGCGCGACTCTCCAGTCAGAATCTGCGTTCCTGGACGGGGCGTGAGACGTTGCAACGCCTTCTGGCCAATCTGCAGAACATGTGGACGCGCGCCGGCGACACGCGGAAGGCCGGTGCCGCGGCCGAGCGGATGGAGTTGCTGCAGCGATGAAGCTCTTCGTGACGATCCTCGAGGAGACGCCCGAGCGGGCCATCGAAGCGATCCGCAGCATCGACGCCGATCACGACGGCGTCGAGATCCGCGCCGAGCGTTTCACGAAATACGACATCCGCGCCCTGCGCGCGACGACGACGAAACCGATCATCTTCACGCGGCGAGGACTGCCGTTCGATGAGAACGTGATGCGCGAGGCGATCGAGGCGGGGATTGATTTTGTGGATGTCGAGTATGAGGGGCCGCTGAGGGCAGCGGCGCTCCACCAAAGGTGTGTGGTGTTGTCGCATCACGACTTGAATGGCATGCCCGACGTCGAGACGCTCGTGCGCCAGATGTCGGCTCTGGGCCCAGCACACGTCAAGATCGCCGTCACGCCAAGGAACTTTGCCGACAACGAGCGCCTCCTGCGCCTGCTCACAGCAACCACTAACCACCAACCACTCACGACGATCGGGCTGGGCGAGCGGGGCCTCTACTCCCGCATCCTGGCGCCGTTCCGCGGATCGGAGTTGGTGTTCGTCAGCAGGAGCGACGATCGGAGCGCCGCCCCCGGACAGTTGTCGCTTCATCGCGCGCTCGAAATCTACGGTGAGCGCCGCGACTCTCTGCGCGCCGATCGCGTCTTCGCCGTCGTCGGCAATCCGGCTGGACACAGCCTGTCGCCCTCCATTCACAATGAGCTTTTTCGCCGGAAGGGTGTGGCGGCGGCGTACACGATCGCCTCCATCGAAAGCTTCGACGAAATCGTCGCTCCATTTTTGAATGGTGAACCATACGGTTTGAGCGTGACCGTGCCGTTCAAGCGCGACGCCTATAACTTCGCGCAGCAGCGTGGAGCGGCGACCGGCGAGAACGCGCGCGAATGTGAATCGGTGAACACGCTTGTCAACGGCAAACCGATCGTGGCCGACAATACCGATGTCGATGGATTCGAATCGATCTTGTCGCAGATCTGCGGTCGCGACCGCAAGTCAGTCGCGATCGTCGGCGCGGGTGGTACCGCGCGCGCGGCGCTCGTCGCCGTGCGGCGCGCCAAGATGCACGTGACAGTCTTCAATCGAACCGAAGAGAAGGGGAGCGAGCTCGCCGCGCGCTTCGGCGCCCGAGCCGAACCGCTCGACGCGCTGGAACGTTTTGACGGAGAGGTCATCATCAACACGACCACGACGGATGCGGAGATCCCCCTGTTGTCACGTCCGGGGCTGACGTACGTCGAATCCGCGTATGGGAGCCCCGCGGTTGCGCGCCGGCAGGCTACGTTGAGAGAAAATGGCGTGCAGGTTTTTGACGGATGGGATCTCCTCCAGGCGCAGGCGGTGCGGCAGCACGAGCTTTTCATGAGAGCGCTCGAATGACCAGCGAAGAATTTGCAGCGCTGCGACGCGATTACGACGTCATTCCTTTCGTGCGCGAGATGAGCGCCGACGCGCTGACGCCGGTGGCGGCCTTCGCGGCGCTTTCCGCGAAAGGGGAAGAAGCGTTTCTCTTCGAGAGCGTCGAGCGCGGTGAGAACGTCGGCCGTTATTCGTTCGTCGGCTTCGAAGTGCGCCGTGATCTGCGCCTCGAGCGCAATGCATCCGATCCGATCGGCACGCTCAATCGCGAGCTCGTCCCGCTGCGCGTGTACAGTGAGGAGCGCCTTCCGCCGTTCTTCGGCGGCGCGGTCGGATACTTCGGATACGGCGCCGGCGGCTGGATGGAGCGCATTCCCGACACGCGCAGCGACGACCTCGGCCTGCCCGACGCGAAGCTCCTGTTCTTCAACAACGTCGTCGTTTTCGACCACGTCCGTCAGAGGCTCTTCGTGGTCGTGAACGTCTTTACGGAAGACACTAGCGCGAATCCGGCCGATGCGGAGCGTCACCTGTCCGACGCTGTCGAGCGCCTGCGCGGCGCGCGCATCGATCTCATCACGTTCCCGGAGGAGACCGCGCCCGCCGATTACCGCGCCACGTTCACGCAGAAGGAGTTCGAAGACGTCGTGCGCGAAGCGAAGGAGGAGATCGTCGCCGGCGAGATCTTCCAGATCGTCCTCTCGCAGCGTTGGGACACGGACTTCGACGAACGCGAAGCGCTGACGCTCTATCGCGCGCTGCGCTCGATCAATCCGTCGCCGTACATGTTCCTGCTCCGCAGCAGCGAGTGCACACTCGTGGGCTCGTCGCCGGAGATGCTCGTGCGCGTGACCGGCAACAAGGCGGAGACGCGGCCGATCGCCGGCACGCGCCCGCGCGGCGCCACGCGCGAGGACGACGCGCGCCTCGAGAAGTCGCTCATCGCTGATCCGAAGGAGAACGCGGAACACCTGATGCTCGTCGACCTGGGGCGCAACGATCTGGGTCGCGTCTGCCGCAGCGGCAGCGTCGAGGTGATGAACTTCCGCCGCATCGAACGCTATAGCCACGTCATTCATCTCGTCAGCGATGTCGAAGGGGTCAAGCGCGAGGATCGTTCGCCGGTCGATGTCTTCCTGTCGTGTTTCCCCGCCGGCACGGTCTCTGGCGCTCCGAAGATCCGCGCGATGGAACTGATCGACCGATTCGAGAAGACGCGTCGCGGCCCGTACGCGGGTGCCGTCGCCTACATCGGTTTCTCCGGCAATCTCGATTCGTGCATCACGATCCGCACGATCACGCTAGCCAACGGACGGGCGTACGTGCAGGCCGGCGCAGGAATCGTGTTCGACTCCGATCCCGCGACCGAGTTTCAGGAGAGCGTGAACAAGGCGGCGGCATTGCGAAGGGCGATTGAGGTGGCGAAGGCGCTGGCCTACGACCCACCACCCAGCCGCTGTCCGTGGTTGACGAACTGCACCTTCTGAAACCCGAGCGTGTGTAAGAACTCCGCAAGCTTGGTCTGCGCGTTCTGCGAGGCCATGTTGAGGATGCCTTTTCGCAGCGCTTCGTTACGGATCTCCTGCTCGGCGTGCTGCCGCGCACGACTTTCGAGATTGACGTCGGCGCGGCGCAGCAATCCGGTCTTGCGACTGAGGACGCGCGACTCGCGATTGTCGACGCGCGTGACGAGGATCTGCGATCGCGGCAGCCGCAGCACGATCGTGCCGTCGGGTTGTCGCCAGACATCATCGCGATTAAGAAGCGAGAGATCGAGGCCGGCGATCACATCGCCCGCGGCGAGAAAGGTCATCTTGTCGCCGGCGATCGCGTCGGGCACCAGCTCATACGACTGCGTGACCGTGCTGATGTGAAGTACGCGCATCGATGCCGTTTCGAGCCGGCTCAGAGAGCGCACCTGCGTCACCAGCGCGCTGAGATCGATCGTCTGTTCCTTCGGCGTGAGAGCGCGGTCGACGACGCTATCCATCGCATGGCGCGTCATGCGCCAGGCCACGTAAACACCGGCGGTCGTGATCAAGATCACACCGGCGAGCACGATGAGAATCGCTCGAAGGGTGGACGGGCGGGAAGGTGGCGACGGTTGACTCAGATTCTGGTATTCTTACGCCCTCCACGGTAAGGTTCAAGGAAGCGTCCAAGAGGCCCCTGGATACGCCCCTATTCGTCGCGCAGCTCACTGCCCGTGAGCTGGCGGTAAGCCTCGAGATATTTCTCTCGAGTCCGCGCGACGACCTCGGAAGGTAACTCGGGAGCGGGCGGAGTCTTGCCCCATCCGGTTGCCTCCAGCCAATCGCGCACGAACTGCTTGTCATACGACGGCGGATTCTTTCCGATCGCGTACTGATCGGCCGGCCAGAAGCGGGACGAGTCGGGCGTGAGCGCTTCATCGATCCACACGACGCGGCCTTTCAACAATCCGAATTCGAACTTCGTATCGGCGATGATGATGCCGCGCGTGAGCGCGTAATCCGCCGCGCGCGAGTAGATCGTCAGAGTCAGATCGCGTAGCTGCGGCGCGAGATCGGCGCCGATCATCTCCGACATCCGCTCGAAAGAGATGTTCTGGTCGTGACCGGTCTCTTCCTTCGTCGCCGGCGTGAAGATCGGCCGCTTCAGTTTGCTCGCCGTCGTCAGTCCCCTGTCGAGCGGGATGCCGCAGACCTTGCCGGTCTCTTTGTACTCCTTGAGTCCGGAGCCGACGAGGTAACCACGCGCCACGCACTCGATCGGAATGACGCTGCACTTCTTGACGATCACGCTGCGGCCACGCAACTCGTCGTGCGCACGCACCTCTGACGGAAAGCGCGAGAATTTCGTCTCCACGACATGATTCTCGATGTCGTTGAATCGCGAGAACCAGAAGTTCGAGATCTGCGTGAGCACGCGTCCTTTGTCCGGAATCCCCGGGGAGAGAACGACGTCGAACGCGGAGATGCGGTCGGTGGCCACGAAAAGAAAATGCTCGTCGAGGTCGTAGATGTCACGAACCTTGCCGCGTCTTGCCAGTGGGAAGGGAAGACTCGTCTCGATGACCGCGCTCATGCGCGCGCATTGTATGTCCCTCTCCCATTGGGAGAGGGTGGCGCGAAGCGCCGGGTGAGGGGCGAAGTCTCCGCTAGAAGCACGCCCCTCATCCGCCGCTGCGCGGCACCTTCTCCCGTAGGGAGAAGGACTCTACCGCGTGATCCGATACCCGCTCGCGTCCCTCACCAACCGCGCTTCGCCGATGTTCATCGCGGTGTCGCGAATCTGTTTCGCGCGTGCGTTGTCGAGCTTCTTGCCGATGCTCTCCATCTTCCTCGCGAAGATGATTTTCGGGTCGGCAAGCAGCACCGGCGTCTGATACGAAGGATCGCCGGAGAGCTGATCGATCTGCGACGTGTACGCGAACACGACCGCGGCATCGCTGCTGTTCTTCACGCACGGGTCGTCGACAAAGAACTCGATCGAGCCGCGATCGACCGTCACCGGCAGCGTGTCCTGCATATGGCCGAGTGGCGGCAGCGGATAGGGAGCCTTGTTTACCAGTGTGTTCCCGTCGACATCGTAGATCGATACTCGCAGCGTCGCCGTGCAGCGGCCGAGGTTCACGGCGCCGAAGTTGGTGCGCCAGCCCTGGCTGCTGATGTGACGAATGCCGTGAACGACGCCGCTGATGCCGTCGGTGTTGTAGTCCTGCAGGCCCGTCCAGATCCCCGGGATCGTCTGGCCGAACGTTCCGTTGCGCGAATTGTTGTAGGTGTTCGTCGTGACGAGAAACGAACGGGCGAGG
>DASYUK010000410.1:0-1568 GCA_036001325.1 Thermoanaerobaculia bacterium | reverse complement strand
GCGCCGCCGACTTCGACGCCGACCACGACACCGAGGGTTCGCGCGAGGTCGTCGGGGGACGCGGCGATGTCGTAACGGCCTTTGATCACGGCGGTGCCCCAGAACATCAGCGGCACGTGCGTGTCGTTCTCCACCGGCTGGCCATGCGTCGTGTTGTTCGATCCCCACGACCAGATCCAGTTCGGCTTCAGCGTGATGAACAGATCGCCCGATCGCCCTGTCATGAACGACCGGCGAACCATCGGCTCGACTTTCGAAGAGCGCTCGATCTCTGTATCCGTATAAGCGTGATCAACGCCCGGAATCGTCATCACGACGTCGCGGAGCGCGCGCTTGACGCGCTCGGGATCGAGCTTCAACTCGCGAATGCGATCCATGTTGATGTACAGCGACGGCTCTTCGAAGAAATAGACGAGGGCGTGCGAATAGGGTGCATCCGCGGAGAATGGCACGCCGAGTTTTGCCGCGAGCTGCGTCTCGATCTGCAACCGCACCGGTGAGAGATCGGAGATGCGCTGACCCTGCTCATAAGGATTGCGCAGATCGAGGCGGCCGGCGTCGAGATTCGGATAGCGGAGCCTGAGGATCTCCGGCGTCGACTGCACACCGTGATCGGCAGTGAGCGCGACGAGCAGTCGATCGCCGAAGCGGCGATCGAGCGCGTCGAGAAATCGCTCCAGCGAGCGATCGAGGCGGACGACGCCGTCCGCCGCCTCCATCGAGTCAGGTCCGTAGTAGTGGCCGAAGTAATCGGTCGACGAGAGACTGAGGAAGAGAACATCAGGCGTCGCCGATCGTGATCCGAGCGACTCCGCGGCGATCGTCCAGAGCGCGAAGTCGAGCGCGAGGTCGTTGCCATACGGCGTGTAGGCGAGCGCGCGAGCGTCCTTGATCGGATGCGGAAACGTCCCCCCGTACTTGTTGTTCTTCAGGGGCCACACCTCCGGCGGATCGAAGGTCACGCGTTTCAGATCGTCGGCCGGAACGTATGGCGAAAGATTCCAGGCGTGCGTGCCGGGGATGTATCCCGGAATCGACTCGTTGAACGCGAAGAGCTTCGGGTCGTATTGGTAGTAGGAGGACGAGATGAAGAGGCCGATCTTCCAATCGAACCAGTAGGCGGCGTCGGCATTGTGACCCGCCATCAGGATCGCCGCGCGATCCTTCAGCGCGATACCGATGACGCGCGTGCCGGGATACTTCGCCTTGACGCGATCGCCGAGTCCCTCGCCAATCAGCCACCGCGGCGACATGCCGGTGCTCGCGCCGGCGGTCACGGTCACGCTGTCGTCATAGACGCAGTAGCGCGGCATTCCGCGATCGCTTTGAAACCACAGGGGCTGCGAGGGATCGGGAGGAGTCTTGACCGGCGGCTCGTATCCACCCTGATCGTCGAAGTACCAATTCCACCGTTTCGTGTCGATCGCGCGCTCGCGCTCGAACCAGTGGTTGGCGATGATGCCGTGCTCCGAAGGATTCCTGCCACTGCCAATCGTCGCGTGACCGGGACCGGTGAATGTGATCGAGTGCAGGTAGTGAGTGTTCGGAAACGTCGCCCCCGATTTGAT
>DASYUK010000409.1:0-3161 GCA_036001325.1 Thermoanaerobaculia bacterium | reverse complement strand
ATTTTCGTTCGCTATACAAGAAATTGAAGCGCACGACGCCGAGACCCACCGAACGAAGTGCTTCGGTTGTCCGCAGCATGCCTCGATCGCTCATGTTGCCGCCCGCGCCATGCGCGCACACGAACACGACGCTCTGGTCGCCGACGGCAGGCTCGAACACCGCCGACGTTGCCTCGCCGCCTACATCGACCTTCCACTCAGCTGCCGTCGCGCGACTCACGTGAAGGGAAGACTCTCTGCGCTCGTGAAAAGGGCGGCGGTCTTTCGACCGCCGCCCCGAATGAATCTGACCGCGCGGACTAGGCTCCGGCGGCGTTCACCATGTCGAAGATCGGCAGGTACATCGCGATGACCATGCCGCCGACGACCACGCCGAGGAACACGATCATGACCGGCTCCATCAACGCGAGCAGTCCGGACACGGCCGCATCCACTTCTTCATCGTAGAAGTCGGCGATCTTGCTCAGCATTTCGTCCAGACCGCCGGTCTGTTCACCGACGTTGATCATGGAGACGACCATCGGAGGAAAGACCCCGGACTTCTTCAGCGGGGCCGAGATGGTCTCGCCCCCGGCGATGGAGGCACGCGATTCCATGATCGCATCCTGAATCACCCGGTTGCCCGAGGTCTTCGCGGTGATTTCCAGACCATCGAGGATGCTGACGCCGGAGCTGATGAGCGTACCCAGCGTTCGAGTGAATCGCGAAACGGCCGATTTACGCAGCACGTCTCCCAGCACCGGCGCCTTCAGCATCAATCTGTCGATCACCAGCTTACCGTTCTGCGTTGCGTAGTACTTCTTGATCATGAAGACGAGGCCGAACACGGCCCCGGCCACCATGTACCAATACTTCTGGAGGTTCTGCGACAGCCAGATGACGATTCGTGTCGGGAACGGGAGCGGAATGCCGGCCTCCGCGAACATGCGTTGGAAGGTCGGGATCACGAACACGAGCAGCACGATGATGGCGCCGCCGGCGACGGTCATGATGACGCCAGGGTAGATCATCGCGCCCTTCACCTTGCGGACGAGCTGATCGTTTTTTTCCATGAACACCGCGAGGCGCATCAGGATGGTGTCGAGAATACCGCCCGCCTCGCCCGCGGCGACCATGTTCACGTACAGGTCGCTGAACGCGTTGGGATGCTTGCGCAGTGCGTCGGCGACGGTGTTGCCGGACTCGACGTCGAACACGACCTGCTTCGTGACCTCGCGCAAGTTCGGGTTCTCGCTCTGCTCGGCGAGGATGCCCATCGCCTGCACGAGCGGGAGTCCGGAATTGATCATCGTGGAGAACATGCGCGTGAAGATCACGATGTCGCGCATCTTCACTTTGCCGGGCTTCTTCTTCTTCGCCTGCTCGTCGATCTTAATGACGTTCAGTCGCTGCTTCTTCAGTTGACTGATCGCGTCTTCGCGATTGGTCGCCTCGACCATCGCACTTTTCAGCTCGCCGTTGGCGGCACGAGCGGTGTACGTGAATGACGCCATTCCCCTGCTCCTCCTAGGTTTTCGCTGCTACTTCTTTGCGCCGCCCACGGGGGCCTTTTTCTCGGTCAACGGCGCCGTTCCGTCTGATTCGAGCTGAATCCCGCACATGCGGGCCAGCTCCACGGGATCGGTTGACGAACGCACGCAGTCGTCCCACGCCACTTCGCGACTCATGTACAACAGGTAGAGCGCGTCGTTCATGGTCTGCATGCCCCACTTCTTTCCCGATTGCATCATCGAATAGATCTGGTGAATCTTGTCGTCGCGTATGAGCGCCCGGATGGCGGGCGTGCACACGAGAATCTCTGCTGCCATCGCGCGGCCCTTGCCCTTCGCTTTCGGCAACAAGGTCTGCGTGATGATGCCCTCGAGACAGAACGCCAGCTGCGCGCGCACCTGCGACTGCTGGTGTGACGGGAAGACGTCGATGATGCGGTTGATCGCCTCGGCCGCCGAGTTGGTGTGCAGCGTGGCGAACGCGAGGTGTCCCGTTTCAGCGATGGTGATGCCGGCGTGGATCGTCTCGAGATCGCGCATTTCGCCGACGAGGACAACGTCGGGGTCCTGCCGCAACGCATACTTGAGCGCGTGGCCGAAGCTCTTGGTGTCCGCGCCGACTTCGCGCTGATTGACGATGCACCCCTGATGCTTGTGGATGAACTCGATCGGGTCTTCGATGGTGATGATGTGACCCTTGATGCCCTTGTTGATGCGGTCGATCATCGCCGCGAGCGTCGTGGACTTTCCAGAGCCGGTCGGACCGGTGACGAGGATCAGGCCGCGCGGGCGATCCGAGAGGTCCGCGATCACCTTGGGCAGCTTCAGCTCGTCGAAGCTCTTGATGTTGAACGGAATCTGCCGGATCACCATCGAGACGCAGCCGCGCTGCTTGAAGCAATTGCCGCGGACGCGCGCGAGGTTCTGAATGCCGAACGAGAAATCCAGCTCGTCCTCCATCTCGAACCGCTTCTTCTGGTTTTCCGTGAGCACCGAATAGGCGATCTGCATCGTGTCCTTCGGCTGCAGCACGTATTCGATCTTCGAGCTCTCGATTTCGCCGTCGACGCGCAGCTTGGCGCGCTCGCCAGCCGTGATGTGCAGGTCCGACGCGCCCTTCTCGATCATTTCCTCAAGCAGGACTTTGAGGTTCAGACCCTGCGGCGCGGCGGTGTGTCCAGCCGACGGGGGTGCTGCGGTGGGAGCTGTCATTAGGCGCTAGTCTCTCTGATCATCTGTTCCATCGTGGTGATGCCCTTCATCACCTTCATCCACGCGTCCATTCGGAGCGTGAGCATTCCGTCGGCGATCGCTGTCTCTTTGATCTCGGTGGCGCCGGCGTTCGACATGACCGTCTTCCGGACGCTCGGCGTCATCGCCATGACTTCGTACACACCCTGGCGGCCCTTGAGACCGGTGCCGATGCACTTGTCGCAGCCGTGCCCCCTGAAGAAGGCGAGATCCCCGATGCTGGAATCGATCGTAAGCTTGCTGAGATAGGGGGCGGCTTCCGGGGTCGCGCCCGCCTTCGCGTTCTCGATCGTTTCCGCAGTGAACTTGAGCTCCTTCAGTTTCGTCTTTCGCGTGACCTTCGCGGCCGCGAGCTCCTCGTCCGACACGTCGTACTTCTCCTTGCAGCTGCTGCAAATCCGCCGTAGGAGTCGTTGCGCG
>DASYUK010000408.1:0-3454 GCA_036001325.1 Thermoanaerobaculia bacterium | reverse complement strand
GGGACCTCCGGCACATCGAAGTTCACCACGTGCGAGAGCGCCTCGACGTCGATGCCGCGCGCGGCGATGTCCGTCGCCACGAGGATCCGGTACTTGCCCGACTTGAATCCCGCCAGCGCCTCGGTGCGCTGCACCTGGCTTCGATTGCCGTGGATCCTCGCCACTTTGATCCTGCGCTTCTCGAGTTGCTCGAAGACGCGATTGGCGCGGTGCTTTGTTCGGGTGAATACGATCGCGTTCTGGATCTCGCCTCGATCGATCAGCGTCTGCAGGAGTCGCGTTTTCAGCTCCTGCGGAACGGGGAAGATCGCGTGCGTGATCCCGGCCGCCGGTGCTGCCTTCCGTTCAATCGAGATCATGGCCGGGTTCTTCAGCATCTCCCGCGAGAGCGTCACGATCGCGGGCGGCAGCGTGGCCGAGAAGAAGAGCGTCTGCCTTTTGGTGGGGAGATGCTTCAGCACGCGCCGGATGTCGGGGAGAAATCCCATGTCCAGCATTCGATCCGCTTCGTCGAGCACGAGGATCTCCAGCCCTGCGAGCTTGGCATAGCCGTATTGAAAATGATCGAGCAGGCGCCCCGGCGTGGCCACGATCACGTCGACGCCGCTGCGGAAGGCGTGCTCTTGCGGCCCCATCCCGACGCCGCCGTAGACGGCGGCCCCGGAGAGCGGTGTGTGAATAGCGAGGTCGCGCAGATGCTCGTCGATCTGCGCCGCAAGCTCGCGCGTCGGCGTGAGGATCAACGCGCGCGTCGTCCCGCGCTTCTTGCCGATCAGCCGGTGGAGGATCGGCAGCAGAAATGCCGCGCTCTTCCCGCTGCCCGTCGCCGCGGCCGCAAGCACATCCCTGCCGGCCATCGCCGGCGGGATGGCGTCGTTCTGGATCGGCGTCGGTCGTGTGAATCCGAGCTCTTTGACTCCGCGAAGCAGATCGGGATGAAGTCCGAAGGAAGTGAATGGCATGCACAGAGTGTAGCGGCGTGCTTCAGCACGCCGAGGCGGAATGGCGGCACGTCACATCCGGTTGTGCTCAGTGCATCTTAGTGACTGCTTCACAGAGACGAAGAGACGTGCGAGTTCGGAATCTCCAGTTGCGTGTTCACGGAAAGGAGATTCACGAATGAGACAAAACGGCACGGTCAAGTGGTTCAACGACGCGAAGGGCTTCGGCTTCATCACGTCGCAGGACGGCACCGATCATTTCGTTCACTTCAGCGCGATTCAGGGCGGCGGCTTCAAGTCACTGCCTGAGGGCGCCGCGGTCGAGTTCGACGCAGTGCAGGGCCCGAAGGGCATGCAGGCGGCGAACGTCGTCGCGATCTAACAGTGTAGCGGCGTGCTTCAGCACGCCGAGGCGGCGCGCTAAAGCGCGCCGCTCCACTTACTGTCCCTTCTGGCACGACGCGCTGCCGATCTAGTTCGTCGTGTTCGCGCGATCACAGCGGGGACACGTGTGGCTGCAGCATCCGGCTGCGTACATGAAGGCGACGCACATCGCGCTCGGACTCATGGGCACGCGCATTCTGTTCGCTGCGTCCTTGAGCCACGTCTCCCCGGATCGAATGAGCGCCGCGATCTCATCTGCACTGGCCGGTTCCTGTTTCAGTTTGCCGGCGACGACGAGCCTATCGAGCGCCGCTAACGTCATCTTCGCTTCCGATCAGCAGGACACGTTCGCGCGAGAGAACTTTTTTGAGGAACGGATTCGAGTTGCGCTTGCGCCGAAATTCCTCTGTCGTGTACAGCGTGGGATTGACCTTGCGGCCGAGTTTGCGCTCCGCACGGGCCAGACGGCGATAAAGCTCTTCGAGCATGACATCATCAGACACAACCAGAACATCAACATCGCTATCAGCGCGATCCGTGCCGCGCGCGACGGAACCGTAGATCATCGCCAGCGTAATCCGGCTCGCGAGCGGTGCGAGCGCAGCGTGAATCTCCGCAGGAACGCCCATCGTCTTCGTGACGATGCCGCGTAGCTCGTCAAAGAGCGCGCTCTTCGCATGCGCGCGGTAATACGTCCGCCGGCCGTCGACGCGCTTCTCGAGAATTCCTGTCGAAGTCAGCGCGTCCACCTCACGCTGCAGACTGGAAGGCGAGGTATCGAGCGCATTCGCCAACTCGCTCAGATACCACCATCGGGCGGGATCGCGAAACGTGACGCCGAGTACGCCCTGCCGCACAGCAGGGAACAAGGCATCAGCGGCACTTCGTTTACGCATATTGCGTAAATATTTACTCAGATCGCGTAAACAGTCAACCGGCGCGATCGTGACGGCGACTGGAACGCCACGCTGCGGACGACGGACGAGTAGCGATCACTTCAATGAACTCATACGTTTAGCTTGCCTCCGTCGGCGTGGAAATTCGCCACGTTCAAACCGGTTCCTGCTTGTGATGATCCGTACCGCTCGACAGTTCGATGAGATCCGCGTGTACGAGGGCATTGCCGAGCGAACCGGAACGAAGGTCGATCGACAAACCGTGCGCGGGAGCACGGCCGCGTGCCCCAGCGTGTCGGAGCTGACGCGCCGTGTGCGCCGGATGGGTGATGGATTCTTCTATCTGCCCGTCTCGATGTGGCCCGAGGGTGTCACGTCGTTGTCGCTGTCGCAGACGTGGACGACGATGTCGTCAATCCCCGCGGCACCGAAACTGTAATTGTCGTCAAGCAAGACGTTTCCGGTGGCCGTTTGTCATTCCAAGGCGTCTGCCACTACTTCGGCGGCGAGAAGGACGTAGCAGGCAGTGTCTCAGCGTCGAGGCGGCTGAGGTCCGCGACACTGCTCGCTCGGTCCACATCGATTCCCACCAGATTGCCTTCGGCGTCGAAATCGAGAACAGCCGAGCCGCTCGGTGAGTCGCTTCGGATACGACCCGTCGAGGCGCGTGAGCACCCAGATCCCCCGGCTCCCCCACCGTTCCATGGCCAGGGCCAGCGCTCCACCCCGTTCGATGAGCGCGCCGATTCTCGACTCGGAGATCCCGGTCTCGCACGCGAAGTTCGACCGGACAGAGGAGTCAAAGAGTGCGCCCGGGCCGAGAGATGATCGTCCCAGCCATCTGGCCACGTCGTTGAACTCCCGCTGCGCCAGCGGCCTGGGACCCTCCTGCCGTTGCGCGAAGAAATGCCCGCACAGAAGAAGAGTCGCTTTTGAGTCGTCGGAGATCGTCGACGTCATTGCGCACCAGCATACGAGAGCGCGAATGGAATGACGACATCCGCTCCCGCCTGACGAAGACGCGCGGCGATCACTGTCAGTGTCCATCCCGAGTCAACGACGTCGTCGAGGATGAGGACCGGAGCACTTCGCCCACGAAGCTCGGCGTGCAGTACGAGTCGATCAATTTCCCGCAGCTTCCCGGCCTGCACATCATCCCGCGTCTGATCAGGCGATCGCGCGTGCCGTCGCGCCGCCGTTGAACAGTTCGCGCACGACACTGATCTCGCGCTC
>DASYUK010000407.1:0-4739 GCA_036001325.1 Thermoanaerobaculia bacterium | reverse complement strand
CTGCAGTTCGACGGTGACTTTCACTCCGACTTCTTTTTTGAGACCGATCACTTCGCCGACGTCACGGCCGATTTTTTTCGGGTCGATGTCGATCGCGGCGACGAGCTTGATCCACGGCTTGGTCAGCAGGAGGCGGGCGATCTCTGCACCGATCGGACCGATGCCGTACTGCGCGACAGAAATGCGCTGAGGCTGATTCATGGGCGCGCATTCTACGCGAACAGCTTCGGCTCTTTTTCCTCCTCTTCGTCTTCGAAGTTCGACAGGCCGATTCCGGCGAGCCTGAACCTCGACGACGACGCGAAATCGAATCGATCGAGGAGCGTCAGCGCGATCTGCGCGAGCTCTTCGGCCGACTGAGGCGGCGCTTCGGGCGTGAGGCGGCGGGTGGCGGTGTGGAAGTCGGGGGTGCGCAGTTTCACGGTGATGGTGCGGCCGCGCATCTCGCGCTGCGTGATCGCCTCCCACAGCTTCTGCGCTTCGCGCTTGAGGTAATCGGCAACCTCGTCGCGCGTGATATCGGTGGGAAAGGTATTTTCGCTCGACCACGATTTGCGCTTGCGCGTGGCGACGACCGGCGATTCGTCGATGCCGCGCGCCAACTCCCACAAACGCCTTCCCCATTTTCCGAAGCGCTCGGTCAGTTGCGCTTCGTCGAAGCGTAGCAGATCGCCGACGGTGGCGACGCCCATGTCGACGAGCACCGCTTCGGTCGCTTTGCCGACGCCAGGGATCTTTCGCACCGGCAGAGCGACGAGGAACTCCTGGATCTGATGAGGACGAATGACGAACAATCCATCGGGCTTGCGCCAGTCGGAGGCGATTTTCGCGAGGAATTTGTTCGGCGCGACGCCGGCCGAGGCGGTGAGACGGGTCTCGTCACGGATCTCGCGGCGGATCATCTCCGCCGTCTCCGTCGCCGTCGCAATCCCCGTCCGCTCCTCGGTCACATCGAGAAAGGCCTCGTCGAGCGAAAGCGGCTCGACGAGGGGAGTGTGGCGCTCGAAGATCTCGCGGATCTGGCGCGAGACCTCGCGATAGCGATCGAAATCGGGAGGGACAAAAACGCCGTCGGGACAGAGCCGCTTCGCGCGTGACGACGGCATCGCCGAATGCACGCCGAACTTCCGCGCCTCGTATGACGCGGC
Source organism: Thermoanaerobaculia bacterium (assembly GCA_036001325.1). Taxonomy (GTDB): domain Bacteria; phylum Acidobacteriota; class Thermoanaerobaculia; order Gp7-AA8; family Gp7-AA8; genus DASVHS01. The sequence continues at coordinate 3,591 of DASYUK010000407.1, read as the reverse complement.
GCAGACCACGCTGCGCAGGCCCGACCAGGCGACGATGACCGGCTTCCCGCGCAACGACGGATCGTCGCGTTGCTCGACCGACGCATAGAATGCGTCCATATCGATATGGATGATTTTTCTCAACTGACTACGCCCGCGTTTCTGGTCGATCGCGCCATCATGCAGCGAAATTGCGATCGCATGCACGCAAAGGCCGCCGCATCGAAAGTCATTTTCCGGCCGCACGTCAAGACGCACAAGGTTGCCGAGATCGGACGGATGCAGCACGGAGGAGAGGCGGGTCCGATCACGGCGTCGACTCTAGCGGAGGTAGAACATTTCGCCGCGGCCGGATTCCGCGATATCACGTATGCGGTCCCGATTGCGCCGGAGAAGCTGTCGCGTGCCGCCGAGATCGCGCGTCGCATCGATCGTCTCAATATTCTCGTCGATAGCTTCGAAACGGTCGATGCGATCGAAGCGTTCGGCTCCACATTCGACGCATTTCTGAAAATCGATTGCGGATATCACCGCGCCGGCGTCGATCCGAACGATCCGGCCAGTCTTGTCCTCGCGCGACGCATGATGTCCTCAAAGGCTCTGCGCCTCCACGGACTCCTCACGCATGCCGGACACTCGTATAACGCGAAGAGCATCGAGGACATCCGCGCCGTCGCGAAGCAAGAGACGGCGGCCGTCACCAAGTTTCGCGAGCGGCTCGGCACAAATCTCATTCGCAGTGTCGGGTCGACGCCGACAGCATCAGTCGTCGATCGATTCACCGACTGCGATGAAGTGCGCCCCGGCAACTACGTCTTCTACGATGCGTTCCAGGCGACCATTGGGTCCTGCCGATTCGAAGACGTGGCGGTGTCGGTGTTGACGACGGTCATCGGCTCGTACCCGGAGCGAAACGCTCTCATCGTCGACGCCGGAGCATTGGCGCTATCGAAGGATCTCGGCCCCGACCACATCGATCCCCGGTTCGGATACGGCGTCATCTGCAATCTCGATCTCCATCCGCTGCCGATGAAGCTCGTCGCCATCTCGCAGGAACATGGAAAAGTGGCGACGATGCAGCCGCTGCCGGTCGGTATGCAGTTGCGCGTCGTACCGAATCACTCCTGTCTCACCGCGGCAATGTACGACCAGTACCACGTCGTCGAGAACCGACGCATCGTCGATCAGTGGCATCCCATGCGGGGCTGGTGATCGTAGGTCGTGGGTCGTCGGTCGTGGGTACCGGGGGCATCATCGCAAGAACGCTGCAGCCCCCGATACCTACGACCCACGACCCTGAGCGGCGGCCGACCTCGGCGCGTGATTATTTGAGTAATTGGCGCTGGACGCGCTACTATTCTCTTGATCGTTCAAGAGGGTACTCGTGTCCGGCCTGAGCCAACTCATCTCCCGCGACAGCTATCTCCTGACCGGCCTGTCAGTTGCAAATGGATTGACCGCTGCGGCGGTTCTCGCCATCGGCTTGGTCATCCTCTGGCGCGGTAGGTCCGCGCCGCTGAGCCGCGCGTTTTTCGCAGGCGCCACGGCGTCCTCGGCGTGGCTGATCTGCTTTGCGCTCATGTATGCCTCACGGACGGCAGCGGTTGCGGTCTGGTGGGCGCGTCTGGCGGCAGTTCCCATTGGACTGATTGCGGCGACGGCGGTTCATTTCACGATCTGGAACTTGCGACCGCGCCGCTGGACACTCCTCGCCTCGCTCTGTTGGGTCGTATTTCCATTGATCGGCGCGGTCTCCGCGACCAATCCGATTTTCATCGCCGGCGTGCGCCGTCACACGTGGGGTTATTACCCCGAAGCAACGCCACTGACGGCGTTGCTCATCGGATGTTTCGGCGCGGCGATGCTTCCGCCGATCTTTCTTTTCCGGCGCGCAGCGCTTCGTAGTCACGGTCCGGCGAAGGAGAGCGCCAAGGAGTTGATGCTCGCGTGCATCGTCGGTCTCCTGGCTTTCATCGGTTATCTCCCCGCCGCCGGGATCGATATCTATCCTAGCGGTTACATCGCCGTCTTCGCCTTCGCTGTGATCGGCGGCACCGCGTTATGGCGCTATCACGAGATCGACCTCACGCCGGAGTTTGCGGCGAGCCAGATGCTCGGAACGATGAAGAGCGCGGTGTTGCTCGTGGACATGAACGCGCGCATCCGCGTCGCCAATCTCGCCACATCGGCGCTCCTCGGCTACAAGCCGGAGGAGCTCGCCGGCGCGCCGCTCCGGAAGATCTTTGAGACCGATCCAAACCTCAGCAGCGGCAAACTGCTCAACAGCTCCGGCGTGCTCGAGCAGATGATGATCTGGCGCGCCGCGGATGGCACGCGCGTCGATGTCCTCGCGTCCTCGTCGTTCGTCCGCGACGACGCCGGCGCTCCGCTCGGTGTGGTCTATGTCGCCAGCGACTACACGGAGCGAAAGCGCGCCGATGAAGCGGTGCGCGAAAGCGAGCAGCGCTACCGTGCGCTCTTCGATCTGAATCCGCTCCCGATGTGGGTCTACGACTTCGAGACGCTGCGCTTCATCGCCGTCAACGACGCGGCCGTGCATCACTACGGCTACAAGCGGGACGAGTTCCTCTCGATGAAGATCACCGACATCCGGCCGCAGGAAGATGTTCCCTCCGTGCTGGCACTTCTCCCGCAGCTTCCGCAGCGCGTCGGCCCGGCCATCTTCCGGCACAAGAAGAAAGATGGCACGGTGATCGACGTCGACATCTCGTCGTTCGAGTTCATCTCCGGCGGCAGGAAGCGACGTCTGGTGATGGCGCGCGACATCACCGAAAGGCAGCGCTCCGAGCGGCTTCTGCGCGAGAGCGAGGCTCGGTACCGCCTGTTGTTCGAGCGCAACCTCGCCGGTGTGTATCGAACTTCGGCGGCCGGCGTGATTCTCGATTGCAACGATGCGTGTGCGCGCATCTTCGGCTATTCCTCGCGCGAAGAGTTGTTGTCCCAGGACGTCAGCTCGTTCTACTTCGATAACGGCGACCGCGAGCGCATGCTCGAGCAGTTGCGGGAGCACGGCTCGCTCACGAATCTCGAGCTGCGGCTGCGCCGCCGCGACGGCACCGCCGTGTGGGTTCTCGAGAACGCGTCAATCCTCGAGGGGCGAGAGGCCGGCATCATCGAAGGTACGATCATCGATATCACCGACCGCAAATACGCGCAGGAGGAGATCGAGTACCAGGCTTACCACGACGTGCTGACCGGTCTTCCGAACCGGCTGCTCTTCCGCGATCGCATCAGCATGGCGCTCGCCCACGCCCGCCGCGCGACGCGCGGAGCCGCGATCATGTTCCTCGACCTCGATGATTTCAAGAACGTCAACGACTCCGTCGGTCACACCGTCGGCGACCACCTGCTGCAGTCCGTGGCCTCGCGGCTCGTGGCGTGCGTGCGGGCTGAGGACACTGTGGCGCGCATGGGAGGCGACGAATTCACCGTGCTGCTCTCCGATGTCAACGATGGGCGTGGCACGGCAACCGTCGCGCGCAAAATACTCGACACAGTCAACCAGCCGGTCGTCATCGACGGTCATCAGTTGAAGGTGACGACGAGCATCGGCATCGCCGTCTTCCCCGGCGATGGCTTCGACGCCGAGAC
>DASYUK010000406.1:0-12140 GCA_036001325.1 Thermoanaerobaculia bacterium | reverse complement strand
AGCCGCACCGACACTCTACAAACGGCATTGCCCAACGGCTTCTTTGAGTCACTGGGTCTCATCCGACTCTGGCAACCGGCTTAACCGCCGAACCGCCGTGTGCGGACCCGCATGCACGGTGGTGTGGGAGGGGAGGAGCCGTGAGGTTCCCCCCTATCCCGATCGAGACGCCCGGCTCTCCACGGGGAGTACCATAATTCCTGTGAGCGATTTCCTCGAAGCCGTCGTGACGATGCTTCCGCGCGAGGCGGGTGGGCGCAGCAATCCCGTGTCGCCGCGCGACGGCTCGTACCGGCCGTACGCGCGCTTCGTCTCCGGCGGTCCGCTCCTCCGCGTGCGATTCATCGAAGGGCCGCCGACGCTGAACCCAGGCGACAGCGGCCGCGTCGTGCTCGAGCTCGAGTCGTTCGATGCCGACGAGGACCTGCTCGTCAGCGGAGCAGAGCTCGAGCTGTTCGAGACCGAGTGGGACGCCGTGGGACTGTTGACGGTCTCGCGGCTCTGGCGCGACGCGCTGGCAGCCTACTAGCCGACGCTTGCGGTTTTTCCCTCACTCCGAGATCGAGCTCACCGAGGTAAACGGTGCTCACACGATCAGCAGAGGCGATTCCCGCGGCTCGCGCGTAGCCCTTCCTCACCAATTCGGTGTTGATCAACATCCCGTCGGGTGAGCGATAGACCTGACCGTTCTCGATCATCACCCACGACGACTGAAGCGTCCACGACAGGAATGCGATCGCGTTCTCGCGATCAGTGATCTCGATGCCCGTGAGCGTGACCTGCGACGGAACGCCGTCCCGCTCGACGACGATCGTCATCGCGTCGGCGACGCGGACGACGCGAACCATCGGTGCTGCTTGAACGGATACAGCGATGAAGAAAATAAACAAAAGGCGAAGTCTCATAGGTGTTGTTGGGATGCGGAGCGGTACGCGACGAGACGACGCGGTCAGGTGGGCGCGCAAGGATAGCACAGCGGTTAGTAGTTAGTAGCTGGTGCCTCTGGCATTTTCCTAGCACCACTAGGCCGTATGGAAAACAACACCGATCACACGCACGATGGCGGTGTCAAAGACAAGCTCTACCACGCGAAGTCACGGCTCAAAGCAAACCCTGCGAAGTGGGCGGGTATCGCGGCGGGCGCCGGCTTCGTTCTCGGAATCATCGGCCGGATCATGCGCCACCGTATGCGAACGATCCCGCACATCATCATCGTGGAAGGAACATAAGCGTCACCTCTCTTCTCTGTCTGCTCACACGATCGTGACAACCCTACGAAGAGGTTCGTCGTAACGTCGCAGCATGAGGAGAGTGCTCGTGGTCATCGCGCTGGTTTGCGCCGGCGCTGCGGTAGCGGACGAAGCGACGAGCCCCACGATCCACATCAGTCGAGCGAATGGACCGATCGCGATCGACGGCGATCTCAGCGACTCCGGATGGCAAGGCGCAGTCCGCCTCGACAAATGGTACGAGACCAACGTCACGGACAATGGTGAACCGAAGGTCAAGAACGTCGGATACCTGACCTACGACAGTCGTTTCCTCTACGCCGCTTTCGAGCTCTTCGATGATCCGAAACAGATCCGTTCACCGTACAACGATCGCGATCACATCGGCGGCAACACGGACGATTACGCCGGAATCATCCTCGACACGCGCAACGACAAACGCTCGGCCGTGCTCTTGCTCGCGAACGCGCGCGGCATCCAGTACGACGCCGTGAGCGACGATTCCACCGGCGAAGACTCCGCTCCCGACTTCTTCTGGGATGCGGCCACGAAGATCACGGACAAGGGCTGGATCCTGGAGATGCGCGTGCCGTTCTCATCGCTCCGCTACGACAATCCGAATCCCACGGAGTGGGGGATCATGCTCTATCGCAACTGGCCGCGCGACCGGCGCTATCAGATGTTCACCAACAAGCTGCCGCGCGGTTCGAACTGCTTCATCTGCAACCGTAGTCCCCTGGTCGGACTGCAAGGACTGCCGGGAGGTGGGCACCTCGTCACGGCGCCGTACGCAACGGCGCGCGAGATCGGCGAGACGCGCGACGGCCTGGGCACTCCATTCGTGAATCGACCGGCCGCGGGCGATGGTGGACTCGATGTGAAGTGGACGCCGAATGCCGACACCGCCATCGATGCGACACTCAACCCCGATTTCTCGCAGATCGAATCGGACGTCGCGGTCATCTCGACGAACGAGCGCTTCGCGATCTTTCTGCCGGAGAAACGACCGTTCTTCCTCGAGGGAGTGGAACTGCTCAAGACTCCGATTCAGGCTGTTTACACGCGCACAATCACATCGCCGCGATGGGGAGCGCGCTCGACGGGAAAGAGCGGTTCGAACGCGTACACCATTCTGGTGACGCAGGACCGCGGCGGCGGCGACGTCATTCTCCCATCCCCCCTCGGATCGGACTTCGCGCAGCAGAAGTTCTCATCCACAGCTCTGATCGGCCGCTTTAAACGCAACATCAAAAAGTCGTTTGTGAGCTTCCTGGTCACCACGCGCGAGAACACCGGCGGCTCGTATAACCGCGTCTTCGGCCCCGACTTCGAATGGCGCATCGGCGATCACGAGACGATCACGGGGCAGGTCCTGCTGAGCCGGAGCGCAACGCCTGATCGCCCCGACCTGACCGGCGAATGGAATGGTCAGAAGCTGTCGTCTCATGCGGTCGATTTCTGGTGGTCGCATCAGACGAAGACATTTGACTTCTTCACCGAGTACCGCGATTTCGGCGACCAGTTCCGCGCCGACAACGGCTTCATCCCGCAGGTCGGTTTTCGATCGAACTATGCCGAGGGGGGATACACGTTCCGGCCGAAAGGGTTCTTCAGCAGGATTCGCACGTTCGCGTTCGGCGAATACGACGCCCTTCAGAACGGCTCGATGTTGTATCGCCTCGGCACGATCGGCTTCGGCGCGGATGGAAAGTTCCGCTCCTTCACGCGCCTCCGATACGCGTACGAGAACTTTCTCACCGGAGGTCGCATCCTGCCGAGACACCTTCTCGTCTACCAGATTCAGTTCTCGGTGAATCGAGTGATCTCGCAACTCTTCATCGACGGTAACGCCGGGCAGGACATCGACTTCGCGAACACTCGCACGGGCCGCGGCGCGAACTTCACCTACGGCGGGACGCTGCGCCCGACCGATCATCTCGAGATCGGAATCAACAATGCTTTGCGCTGGCTCAACGTGCCGCTGGATGGCCGCCGCGATCGCGTCTTCACCGCCCAGGCCGAGCGTCTCACCACGCGCTACACCTTCAACGCCAAGACGTTCGTGCGCGTCATCCTGCAGAATGAGCGCACGAATCGAAATCAGGATCTGTACACTTTTTCGGTGAATCAGCACAGCGGCTCGCTCGGCACGCAGTTGCTGTGGGCTTACAAACTGAACTGGCAGACGGTGATGTACGCCGGCTACGGAGACTTGCAGGAGGCGCACTCGATCAACGGCGATCTTCTGCCGTCAAACCGCCAGTTCTTCGTCAAGGTTTCTTACGCGTTCCAGCAATGACAACAGCCCGCATTCGTCGGATGTCGTCGGAGAGCGGACGGTCCCTGAACACTGGCTGCGCGATCTCGCGGATGCGCAGGTACATCGCACGCGTACCGCTGCCGAGTTGCCGGGCGATCTGCTGCGCGTTCCCCTCGACGCGTGCTTGAAACGCCTGCGCCTGCTGCTCCGCTTCGTCGACGCCCATGAGCTTCGGTGCGCGCTCGTTCGGATCGAGATTCATCGCCACTCGCCACTCGACGGCCTGCGCCGCGGTCATCAGCTCGATGGCCAGCACTGCTTCGACGTTCGCGATCACGGTCCGCAGCTTCCGCGCCGCGTGCGTCGACATCGGCACATGATCCTCGGCATTCGCCGAGGTTGGAATTGAATCAACCGAGGCGGGATGAGAAAGCACTTTGTTCTCGGAAACGACGCTGGCGGCGGTGTACTGCAGGATCATCAGTCCGGAGTTCACGCCGGGGTGGGTGGTGAGGTTCTGAGGCAAGCCGCGATTGTGATTGCCGTCGAGCATCATCTGCGTGCGGCGTTCGGAGATGCTCGCCAGCTCCGCGACGGCAATCGTCAGGAAGTCAGCGGCGATCGCGAGCGGCTGTCCATGAAAGTTTCCCGCAGAATAGGCGAGACGCGCATCGCCTCGATACCACTCCGGCCAGTTCGCGCGGAACTGCAGATCGAACGGCTCGCCGTCGTCGGGAAAGAAGAGCGGATTATCGGTGGCGGCATTGATCTCGCGCTCGGCGATGGTGCGGACGAAGCGAAGCGTGTCGCGCGTCGCGCCGTGCACTTGCGGCGCGCAACGAAGAGAGTAGGCGTCTTGCACTGCTCCAGCACGCTCGACGAGATGGCTTCCCGCAAGCAACTCGCGGATAACTCGCGCGCTCTCGATCTGGCCTTCATGTCCGCGCTCCTGATGAACTTTGTCATCTAACGCGCGGGTGCAGCCGCAAAGCGCTTCCATCGTCAACGCCGCGGCGGTGTCGGCCGATTCGATGAGGCGCTCCGTGTCGTGAACGGCGAGGGCCAGCATGGCGGCCGAGAAATTCGCGCCGTTCACCAGCGCCAGGCCTTCTTTGAATGTCGGCTTCATCTCGTCGGCGGGAAATCGGAGGAGTTTTGGGAGATCAGAGGCATCGCGAAGAGCGCCGTTCGCGTAAAACCTTCCGACGCCCAACAGCACCGCGAACAGATGCGATAGGGGACAGAGATCGCCGCTGGCGCCGACCGAGCCGCGGAGCGGGACCAACGGAATCACGCCGCGGTTGAGCATCGCTTCGACGATGTCGACCAGCTTCCGCCGCACACCCGAGTGGCCCCTGAGAAATGCGTTGAGGCGTGTCGCCAGCGCGGCGCGGACGACTTCTGAGGGGAAGTAGTTCGCCATGTCATCGGCATCGTCGTTTTCGCCGACGCCGACGCAGTGGCTGAGCAGGAGATTGCGCTGCAGTTGTTCGAGGTCGTCGGGCGCGATCGGCTTGTCCTTGAACTCGCCGAAGCCGGTCGTCACGCCGTATTCGCTTGGCACAGCCGTGCCGCTTTCCCACGCCTTCCGGTAGTTCTCGACGATGCTGCCGATCAGCGCTTCACCGCGCGCGACGCGTTCGTCGGTCTTCGGATCACACTCGACGCGCACGCCTGGATCGCGCGCCACGCGCACGAGCTGCTCGATCGTCAGCGACTCGCCGTCGAGACGAATGACATCGCTCATCCGCGATCGATCTCCGCCAGGAGCTTGCGCACCGCTTCGATGAGCTCACCGCGCTTCGCAGTCGTCTGTCCCGGCCGCGCGGCGAGCCACTCTTTGCGATCGCCGACCGCCTTCGTCTTCTCGCGTCCGACGGTCATGTCCTTGATCGTGACGATCCCCTGCTCCTTCTCGTTCGTTCCATAGAGCAGGACCACAGGGATCTCATACTGGTCCGCGTATTTGAGCTGCTTGCCGGGGCCTTTCGCCGTGCCGATGTAAAACTCGGTCGGAATGTCGGCGCGGCGCAGTTCCCATGTCATCTCGAGATATTCGTTCGCGAGCGCGGGATCCATGTTCGCGATAAGTACGCGCGCGGTCGCTTTCTCTTTCGCAATTGCGCCGACGTGCGCGAGCGCGGCGAGGAGTCGATCGACGCCGATCGATGCGCCGACCGCCGGGATGCGCTCGCCGAGAAAACGCATGACCAGATTGTCGTACCGCCCGCCGGCGAAGATCGAGCCGAACTGCGGGGCATCAAGAAGAATCGCTTCGAAGACCGGTCCGGTGTAATAGGCAAGGCCGCGCGCAATCGAGAGATCGAGCGCGACGTGGTCGTCGGTGTAGCCGAGCGCGTAGAGATGTTCGGAGATCTGATTGACGCTGTTGATCTCGTCGGAACGAAAGAGATCTCTCAACTGCTGGATGACGTCGCGGCGCTTTCCTTTGATCGCGAGGAAGCGCTCCATCTTCTCCACCTGATCGCCTGCCAGTCCCAAACCGCGGATGACATCTCCCGATTCATCCTTGTATCCCTCCATCAGCTCGAGACGGACCTTCTCCATCCCGACTTTGTCGAGCTTGTCGAGCACACGGAAGACATCGACGCTGCTCTCTTTGGAGATGCCGGCGTAGTCGAGAAGAAGATTCAGAATCGCCCGGCTGGAGAAGCGAACGAGATAACGGCCGACCTTCAGCGCCGAAAGCGTGTCGCACATCCCGGCGATGATCTCGGTGTCGGCGATCTCCGATTCGGTTCCGACGGAATCGAGATCGAATTGCGTGAACTCGCGATAACGGCCCTTGTCCGGTTTGTCGGCGCGCCACACCGGCGAGACCTGATATCTGCGGAACGGGCGCGGCAGGTCTTTGTACTGCGCGATCACGCGCGCGAGCGGCACGGTGAGATCGAAGCGCAGTCCAAGAACTTCATTCTCCGGATTCGTGACGCGGAAGATCGCCTGCTGCGTCTCCTGCCCCGCGCTTCCGGAGAGAACATCGAGATACTCGATCGCCGGCGTGCTGAGAGGAACGAAGCCATACAGCTCGTACACGCGGCGGATCGTGTCGATCATCTGCTGGCGAGCCAGCATCTGGTCGGGGAGGAGATCGCGGAGGCCGCGGGAGAGGCGAGGTTCGACGGTGTCAGTCATTCACGAGAGAGACGTGAATGTTGAATGTTGAATGTTGAATGCGCTGGTACCGGGGGCAGGCTTCGAACCTGCGACCCCCAGATCCACAATCTGGTGCTCTAACCAACTGAGCTACCCCGGCACAGGTCGCGAATGATACACGCGGCGGGCTGGAGTGAGAACCGAGGAGCGATGCTGTTCATTCTCATCGCGCCCGCAGCAGCAGGTCCGCGAACCAGCGCTGCGAATCGGTCCATCGCCCGGCGATCTCGAAACCGGAATCCGTGACCAGCCGGGTCACATCGTCGTCGTCGTATTTGTACGAATTCTCGGTGTGGATCGTCTCCCCTTCGCTGAACGCGATCTCCAGGTTCAGCGCGTCGACATGCACGCTCTGTTCGCGAAGGCTGACCAGATGCATCTCCACGCGGCCGCGCTCCGGCTCGTAGAACGCCCAATGTCCGAACGCGCGCAGATCGAAGTGGCCACCGAGCTCGCGATTGATCCGCTGCAGCAGATTGAGATTGAACGCCTCGGTGACACCGAGAGCGTCGTTATACGCTTTCTCGAGCATCTCTCTCGATTTCTTCAGATCGACGCCGAGGAGGAAGGAGTCGCCAGGTTTGAGAACGCTGCGCAGATCGCGGAGCAACGCGGTCGCTCGTCGCGGCTCGAAGTTGCCGATCGTCGATCCGAGGAAGATGGCCAGCGTGCGGCCGTCGCCGATGGCGTCGGCGAGCGCGCGCGATGGCGGCGCGAATTCGGAGCAGATCGCGCTCACGCGAAGTCCCGAGTACTCGGCGAGCAGCTCACGTCCATTCCTCTCGAGCACGTGCGGGTCGATGTCCACAGGGATGTACTCGATCTCTCCGCCGATCTCGTCGAGCAGCAGCCGCGTCTTGCGCGCGTTCCCACTTCCGAGCTCCACGACCCGCGCCACGCCGCCCACCGCGCTGATGATGTCGCGTGCGTACCGGCGGAGCAGCTCGGTCTCCGCGCGCGTAACGTAATACTCCGGCAGGTTGGTGATCGCCTCGAAGAGTGCCGAGCCGAGGTCGTCGTAGAAGTAGCGTGGGGGAATGGACTTCTGGACCGCGGTCAGACCGGCGCGGATCTCATCCGCGAACGTGCGATCGCCGGCGGTGACGCGCCGCAACGTGAATCGCGCGCGGGTGCCTACGGATGCTTCCGACATGTGCCGATTGTAAGCGGTCAGCTGCCGCGCTTCTCGAGGAGCTGCCGGATCTGCGTCGCCAGCCTGGCGGCGGTCTCGTCGTCGTAGACCACCGGCTTGGCAATCACGCGGCCCTGCTGATCCAGCAGGAAGTTCGCCGGTGTTCCGATGACTGCATAGTTTTTCTCAGCCCAGTCTTCAGTGGGCGTCTGCAGCGCGCGGAACGGATAGCGATTTCCCTCCATGAATGAGCGAACTTTGTCGGCCTCCTGCGGATGCGTGTTCAGCGCCAGCACTGTGAAAGGCTTTCCGCGGAATTGCTCGACGATGCGCTGCAGGTGAGGAAATTCGCCGCGGCACGGACCACACGATGGATACCAGAAATTGACGAGCACGACCTGACCCCGGTAATCGTCAAGCGAGACGGTTTTTCCGGCGGCATCCTTCAACCGAAAACTCTTGAACGGCTGGGCGTCCTTCAACCGGGCGTCCCACAACATCTGATCGGCCTCTTTCGCGGTCTTTCCCGCTTTCGAAGCGATGTCGTAGAAAGCAGTTTCGGCGACTGGATTCGGATCGGTCTTGAGCAGAGCCAGGAGAGTCTCCATCGCCTCGGCTGATTGACTGCTCGCCGCTTGGTCCAGCGCCTTCTCATACGCGATCGTCGACTTCATGGAGTCGCGTTTCTCGGATGACTTCTCGAGGCGCGCGAGAATCTCCAGCGCGGCAGCCGGTTGTTTCGCCTCGCGTGCCGCGCACGCTACATTCAGCTCCGACTGCCGCTGATAGTTCGTGAACCAGCGCTTCTGGTCATCCTTGCCCGCAAATTTCCGCATCGTGTTTCGCGCGAAATCCTCTGCCGCGATCGGGTCGTCTTTCTGCAGCGATTCGAACATGCGGCTGTAGATGCCCGACAGCCATCCGGCCTGATCCTCGCTGACTTTTTCGAGCGGATACTGATCGATCGCCTCCTGCCAGTAACGGCGCTGCTCCTGCGGCGTCGGCGCTTTCGAGCCGATCCAGTACAGCCACTTCACCGCTTCGCCGCTCTCCGGGAACTTCTTCACGATCTTCATTGCTTCGGTGCGGAATGCATCGAAGTCGCCGGCGTCCATGAAATTGCCGGCGTATCCACCCGCGAACTGCGGATCATCGGGACGTGCCTCCGCCGCCTGGAGGAAATAGCTGCGCGCCAGCTCGTTCTCTCCGCGCGTCTCGGCGAGGATGCCGAGATATTGGAGTGCATGCGCTTCTTTGGGATCGAGCTGCACGGCGCGCTCGAACGCGCGGCGGCTGGTCGCCGGATCCTCGTAGAACGTCACGTCGCCGATGAGCATCTGCCAGAGCGGATTCTTCGGCTCCTTCGCCGCCTGCTGCTCGTAATGTTTGCGCAGAGCGTGATACCGCTTCTCGGATTCTTCGGGCTTGAGCGTGCGCAGATTGCCGGCGCGGTGGTACAGGATGAATGCCTCCTGCACTTCGAGGTTGCGCGGCTCCAGCTCTGCCGCTTTTCGGTAGTGCTCGACGGCTCCGCCCCAGTCGCCTTTGCCGATCAGCTCCCGCCCCGCTTTCATTTCCGCCTTTGCGGCTTCCGGGATCGTCGGTTGGTCTGCGGCAAACGCGCTCCACGCCATCGCGAAGAGGAAAGCAATGACGACGAACGTGTTACGGAAGGATTTCATGATTGTCCTTTCAGGGCGTTGTCGATCGCGTGCATGTAGCGGCTGTCGTCCGGGTCACCGACGAATCTGACGACGCCGGTGCGATCGATGACGATGCCTTTTGGAAACGAGTTCACACCGTAATCGCGAACCATGGATGCGTTCGCAAACGGGATTTTGTTGTCGACAGGCCGCTTGCCAACGGCGACCGGCATTGTCAGATTGAAGTCACGGATGAATTGCTTGATCAGGCCGAGCTCCTCCGGCCAGTCCAGCTTCTTTGCGCTCGCTCCGCGACCGATGCTCCGCCCGTCCTTCGTGAGCACCCATCCGTCATTCTGTGTCACGCCGATGACGACCAGCCCCTCGGGCCCGCGGCGTGTGCTCAGTTCAATCAGCGCCGGAAATCCTTCGCGGCACGGCATGCACCAGCTTGCCCAGAAGTCCAGAACGACGACTTTTCCGCGGAGGCGTTCGAGCGACAACGGTTCGGAGTTGACCCATTCTTCAGCCTGGATTGGTGGAGCGGGGCTGTCGTAGAGACTCAATCGCACTGCATCGTTTTCGAAGATGCGAGCGAAGCCGGCCTTCGCGTAGTTTTCCTTGTTCTGAGTCAGCAACGCGAGCGCCTCAGCCGTCTTGCCGGCGTGCTCGAGGGCGGCGATTCGCCGGTTGGCGAGCCACATTTCGGCGCTGGCCGGGTATTTGTCGCGAATCGCGAAGTGCTCGGCGAGCTCGCGCCTCGCCGCCGCTGCCTCATCAGCTTTTCCCTGGTCCTCCAAGGCCTCGAACAGCGAGCTCGATGTGCTCGCGGCGCGCCATGCTGCTTCGCTGTCTCGCTCCTCCATGTACTGCAGCAGTTCGCGGGTGACCTTCTCGATGTCTGCGCTGCGTTTTTTCTCCGTCAGCGAGCGAATGAGCCACATCCCGGCGTACTCGATGTTGGTCGAGTCGGACCAGGTCTCGTGCGTGTGGCCGCGGCGCCGGAATTTCGTGAGGAGCTGCTCGAAGTGCTGGATCGCATCGTCCAGTTTGCCGGTCGCGCCCTCGGCCACGACCAGACTGGCGAGCGCCGATTCTTCATGCGGCGACGGGAGCTGCGTTTTCAGGAATCTGTCAAGATCAGCCGTGGCCTTCGCGGCATTTCCATCTTTGTGAAAGTACGAGTCATGGCGCATGGCCATCATGCCGGCGTAGTAGAGATCTTCACCTCGGCGGTTGGCGTGGGAGGCGAGGACGGTGGGAACGCATTCGAGCTGGCGCCGGTAGCTGTCCGGATCATCGTATTGAAGAACCCGCAGCTGATCGTAAACGCGTCGCAGAGATGCGGACGAAGACGGACAGTCTTTGTCCGTCTTCGCGGCCGCGACCTTCGACTTTGCCCGCGATGGCGCGACCAGCGTCGTAGCCGGCGCCGCATCGACGATGGTGAACTTGGCCGCCACGACAGGATGCGCCGGCAGCAGGCACGTTCTCGAGCTGCACGCCTGATAAGTGATCTCCACGTGTGCTTCGTAGTTTCCGGGCTTCGCATCAAGGGCTGCCTTCATCGGAAGCGTGAACATCGCCTGATCGCTGAACGACTCGACGTCCATCCGAAATACAGCATCGTTTCGCTTTTCGAATTTGCTCTGCTTCAGCGCGCCTGCCGATCGAAGCGGACCACTGTCGGGCAAGGTAATCTGTGTCGCGATCGGTCCGCCTTTCGGTTGTGTCGCCGAGTAGATGTGCCATCCGGGATCGATCCTCGCGTCGATCTGAATCTGAGTCGATCCGCCCGGCGCGATGCTCGCCGGTACGGCGGACGCGCTCCATGACACCGGAGTCGGCGACTGAGAACGGGCCGCTCCGGCGACGAGGACCGCGCACAAAACAATGATGGGACGATAGGGCACGAAGATTTGACCTCCGATTAGAACGTGACGCGAAGGCCAACCTGACCTGAACGAGCGGCTCCGCGCGTTCGCACCGCGAGGAACGACGGGTTGTTCTGCACTCCAGGGTCGTTCAGACCGCCGTTGTTGTTGAATCGCCTCAATCCATTTCGCTCGATGACGTTCTGCTTGTTCGTGACGTTGAAGATATCGAGGAAGAGCTCCAGCCCGCTCGACCGTACGGTGAACGTTTTCGCGAATCGCGTGTCGAGGTTGAAGAACGTGTCGAGCCGGCGCGAGTTGTATCCCTCGGGGAAAATGCCGCCTGGTTGCGGATTGCGGAACGTTTCCGTGACCGAGAAGGGAAGCCCCGTTCGCCATTTGAGAATGCCTGAGGCCAGGAAGCCCCACGGCAGTTGCGCGACGCCGGAGAGCTTGAACGAGTGCTTCACTTCGAAGTCGAGAGGTCCGGAGACCTGATAGCGCTGCGGTCCGGAATCGGCGAATGTAGGGAAATTCAACGGCGAGTTGCCGGACACGAAGTCGAACGATGAATTCCCTTTCGTGTGCTCGTATGTGTAACTCGCGTCGATGATCGATCCTCGCACGAAGTTGCGGCGCACCTGCAGCTCGACGTCGTAGACGTCGCTCTTCCCTGAATTCGTGTAGAACTCGATCGAGCCTTTGGTCGGATCGGGCCGAGTCCCAGCGGCGTTGTTCAACGGCCGGTTGAGCTGATCCGTGTAGAAAAGGTCGCGGCTGTTCGATCCGTACAGATGCGCGCCGGCGACCAGCTGCCATGGCAGT
>DASYUK010000405.1:0-16721 GCA_036001325.1 Thermoanaerobaculia bacterium | reverse complement strand
CGGGTGCTATACTCGATCGCGGCGCCTAATGAAGGAAAAGCGCGAGATCTATCGCTTTCTCCACGTCACTCCTCGGCGCATCTTCGAGCAGCTCGATCAGTACGTCATCGGGCAGCGGCACGCGAAGGAAGTTCTCGCCATCGCCGCGTACAACCATCTCAAGCGCATCGAGTATCTGAAGTTCGGCGGCGAAGTCTCGATTCGCAAATCGAACATATTGATGATCGGACCGTCGGGATCGGGAAAGACGTATCTCGCGCGAACGCTGGCGAAGATCCTCGACGTGCCGTTCGCGTACAACGACGCGACCGCATTCACCGAAGCGGGCTATTACGGCGAAGACGTCGAGGTGGCGATCGGCAGGCTCCTCTACGCAACGAATCAGAATGTCAGCTCCGCTGAGAACGGGATCGTCTTCATCGACGAGATCGACAAGATCGCGCGACGATCAGGCGGCGCGCGCACCGGCGCGGGATCGCGCGACATCGGCGGGGAGGGCGTGCAGCAGGCGCTGCTGAAGATCCTCGAAGGCGAGAAGATCTTCGTGCCCCTCAATGTCACCGCGCACTGGAACAAATATGACTACGTGGAGATCGACATCTCAAACATCCTCTTCATCTGCGCCGGATCGTTCTCGGACATGGAGGAGAGCAACGACGGTAAATCGATCGGCTTCTTCAATGACGGCTCCGCCGACGCACGCGAGATCTCGACCGACGATCTCGTGAAGTACGGTTTCCTCCCCGAGCTCCTCGGGCGACTGCCCGTGCGCGTGCAACTCGATGCGCTGACCGCGGATGATCTCGTAACGATCCTGACGCAGCCGCGCGAGGCCATGGTCCCCGAATATCAGCGTCTCTGTGCGCTCGATCAGATCCAGCTCGAGTTCTCGGCCGATGCGCTGACCGAGATCGCGGCCGCAGCGCTGCGACAGAAGCTCGGCGCCCGCGCTCTGCGCGCCATTCTCGAAAAGGTGCTCCATCCGATTCTCTTCGTCGCGCCCGAGCGCGCCGGCGAGCGCATCATCATCGAGCCCGACGACGTGCGGCGCGCGATCGCAATGTAGACTTGCTTGATGCGAAGCATCGGCATCGCGGCGAAGATCACCGCTCCAGCCGCGCTCGAGTACGCGAAACGCACCGCCGATGATCTACGCCGCCGCGGTTTCTCGGTCTGCTTCGATGAAGCGACCGGCGTGGCGATCGGCGAAACGAAGAATTGCTTCGCGCGCGCGGAGCTCGGCGCCCACGCCGATCTGTTGATCACATTCGGAGGCGACGGTACGCTCCTCTCCGTCGCCCGCCACGCCCCCGACCACGTCCCGATCCTCGGCGTCAACATGGGGACGCTCGGATTTCTCACCGAAGTGCGCCGGGAGGAGTTCCCGGCTGTACTGGAGCGCGTCCTGGACGGCAACTACGTCGTCGAGCCGCGCGTGACATTCAACGCGCGCGTGCATGGACCGGAGCGCGATGGCAAGGAGTACCGCATACTGAACGATGTCGCGATCAACAAGACGGCGCTGTCACGCATCATCGAGATGCGCGTCACCGTCGCGGGACAGTTCGTCTCGACATTTCGCGGCGATGGCCTGATCGTCTGCACGCCGACCGGATCGACCGCGTACAACCTCTCCGCCGGCGGACCGATCGTCTATCCGACGATGGGCGCTGTGGTCATCACGCCGATCTGCCCGCACATGCTGACGAATCGTCCGCTCGTCCTTCCGGATGAACTCGATATCGAGATCAGCATCGTCCCGCCGAGCGATCGTCAGGAGATCTACGTGACGCTCGATGGTCAGGAAGGGATGCCGCTCACGGAGAACGATCGCGTGTGCGTGCGCAAATCAGAGGAGCGCGTTCTGCTCGTGCAGTCGCCGGACAAGAACTACTTTGACGTGTTGCGGACGAAGTTGAAGTGGGGAGAAGGATGAGGTTGCGGCGGAGTTACGCAGTTGCGGCCGGGTTACGCGGTAGCACCGCGTAACTGCGCAACCCCGCCGGAACCTCGCAACCTAGTTGTTCAGCGACCGCTCGTAATTCGCGCGCACCGCGACGACGTAGGCGCGAGTCTCCGCATACGGCGGAATCCCGTTGTACTTGCGCACCGCGCCGGGGCCGGCGTTGTATGCAGCGACGGCGAGATCGAGATCGCCATTGAAGGCATCGAGGAGCGTGCGCAGATAGCGCGTGCCGGCGAAGACGTTCTGCCGTGCGTCGAACACATTCGAGACGCCGAGGTATCTGGCGGTGGCGGGCATGAGCTGCATGATGCCGCCGGCGCCGACCGGAGAGACCGCATTTGGATTGAACGCGGATTCGCGACGGCAGATGGCGGCGACGAGACGTGGATCGACGCCATGTTTCTGCGATGCTTCCGTGATCAATGAAGAGAGATACGGCGGCATCGGGGCGGCGAGACGCGCATTCGAATCGAATACGCTTCCCGATGTATGCGTGACGATGTTGCGGAGCGTGCGCACGCTCACGAGCGCCTCGCGGATGTTGTCGAAAAAGCGAAAGGCCGTGATGCGATTCGCATCATTGCTGATGACGATGCGACCGCCCTGCTTGATCCGCGCAGCCGGTGCGTCTGCAGCAGAAAACTTCCGTTCGTCGGCGCGAGCAAGCGTCGCACAGAGCAGCGTGACTGCGATCACAATCGTCTTCTTCATCGAGGAAACTGTTAAACGAGCGCTCGGACGTGCGCATTCCGCGAGATAGGATGAATGGATGAGGGAATTTTGCATCGTTTTCACTGCACTTTTTTTCGCCTGTGGCACCGCTCGCAACGCGGAGCGCGGAACGATTTTTACGGCATCAACCGCGCTCCTCGGATCGTCGCAAACGCCGACGCGAAACGCAGCGATCTACGTCACAGATGGGGTCGTTCGCGAAGTAGGCTCAGCAGCGGAGATCCGTCGAGCTCATCCGCAGGCGCATCTGGTCGACGCGGCGGGCGCGACCATACTTCCCGGGCTCACGGACGCGCACGCACATCTATATGGTCTCGGCCTCGCGCTCGACATCGTCGATCTGACCGACACGAACTCGGTCGATGAAGTCGTAGCGCGCGTGAAGGAGCGCGCCGCGACGATGCCGGCGAGTGAATGGATCCAGGGACGCGGTTGGGACCAGACGCGCTGGCCATCAAAAGAGTTCCCAAAGGCGGCAGTGCTCGATGCTGCGTTTCCCGACCGAGCGGTGTGGCTCAAGCGCGTCGATGGACATGCCGGATTGGCAAGCTCCGTGGCGATGCGGCTCGCCGGCGTTACTGCATCGACGCCCGATCCCGCAGGCGGCCGCATCATTCGTGATGCGCGTGGCGAACCGACCGGAGTGTTCGTCGATCACGCACAGTCGCTCATCGAGTCGAAGATTCCGCCACCGACGCACGAGCAGCGCAAGCGCCGTGTCCTCGCGGCGGCACAGCGAATCGCGGAAAACGGACTGACCGAGATTCATGATGCCGGAGCGGATGCGGAGACGATCAGCGCCGTGCGCGAGTTGATCGATGAGAAGAAGTTTCCGATCCGTCTCTATCAGATGATCGCCGACAACGGATCTCTGCTCAGCGAATGGTTCGCGCGCGGCCCGATGATCGACTACGGCGGCCGATGGACGATTCGTTCCGTGAAGTTGTACTCCGACGGTGCCCTCGGCAGCCGCGGCGCAGCGCTGCTCGCGCCGTACAGCGATGATCCGAACAACACGGGTCTGATCGTCTCCACAGTCGAGCACATGACCGATGCCGCGGGCCGCGCACGAGCGGCCGGATTTCAAGTCAACACGCATGCGATCGGTGATCGTGGTGTGCGCAACGCGATCGACGCGTATGAAGCGGCCGGTGTAATGCCGGCGAATCGATGGCGCATCGAGCATCTGCAGGTCGTCGCGCCGTCCGATTTCCCGCGCATCGCGCGCGACGGCATCATCGGCTCGATGCAGCCGACGCACGCGACCTCCGACATGCGTTGGGCCGAAGAGCGCATCGGCCCCGAGCGGATCAACGGCGCATACGCCTGGCGCACCGTCCTGACTTCAGGCGGCCGGCTCGCTCTCGGCTCCGACTTTCCCGTCGAAGCGGTTAATCCGTGGTTTGGCATCTACGCCGCCGTCACGCGACAGGATCAGCACGGCAATCCGCCGGGCGGTTGGTATCCCGAACAGAAGCTGACGCTCGCGGAAGCAATTCGAGGATTTACGTACGACGCGGCGTACGCAGCGTTCGAGGAGAGCTCGCGCGGCACGATTGAACCGGGGAAGCTGGCCGATTTCACGATCGTGGATGGCGATCCGTTCGGGGCGCCGCAACTCTTCGCAGTGAAAACGCGGTACACGGTGGTAGGAGGAGAGATCGTGTACGCGGAGAGCCGGGCGTCTCGCGCGATCACATCTCATGGTCATCGAAGTGCGTGAGCGCGCGGAAATCCTGATAGCGCTCGAGGATGTCGGCGAGCGTGATCTCGCGCAATCGATCGAGCGAGAATTTCTCCACCGTGAATGACGCGAGCACACTGCCGAAAATGATCGCGCGCCGGAACTCGCGATCGTGAATCGCGCTGCGTGAAGCGAGGTAGCCGAGGAAACCGCCGGCGAAGGTGTCGCCGGCGCCGGTCGGATCGAAGACGTTCTCCAGCGGATAGGCCGGCGCGGCGAAGATCGCGTCCTTCGTGGCCATCAGCACGCCGTACTCGCCGCGCTTGATCACGATCGTCTGTGCGCCGAGGTCGAGAATCTGTCGCGCGCCTTTGACGAGGTTGGCCTGCTGCGTGTACTGCCGCACTTCCGCTTCGTTGATCACGATGAGATCGACCTCGCGGAACACACGCGTCAGTGCGTCCTTCGCCGTGGCGATCCACAGATTCATCGTGTCGAGCGCGACGAGCCTCGGCCTGCTCTGCTTGAGTACGTCGAGCTGCAGCTCGGGTTGCGCGTTCGCCAGAAACAACACGTCGGCGGCCCGCTGCCGCTCGTTCAACCTGGGTTTGAATTCGGCGAGCACATTGAGCTGCGTCTCGCGCGTCTTCGCCACATTGAGATCGAATCCATACTCGCCGCTCCAGAAAAAACTTTTCGCGCCGCGGATGCGCTGCAGGCCTTCGAGATTGATCTTGCGGCCTTTGAAGATCGATGCATCTTCATCCGTGAAGTCGTCGCCGATCACGGAGACGAGATTCACATCGGCAAAGAACGCCGCGGCGACAGCGAAATACGTCGCCGAGCCGCCGATGCAGCGATCGACTTTGCCGAACGGCGTCTCGATCGCGTCGAACGCCACGGTGCCGACGACGGTAATGCTCATGTGTTCGGTCCTTAGTCCTTAGTCGTTAGTCCTTAGAAATGCAGCTAACGACTAAGGACCAACGACTAACGACTACGTCATGTACTTGCCGATGATCGGTTTCAGATCACGCTTGATGCCCGCCGGAATCTGCTTCGGGTCAGTGACGATGGCGAACTGCAGCGCATTCGCGCATCCGCAATCGCGCTCGCGCGAAACGACGAGCGGAACGGAGTCGCGCAGGATTTTCTGCGCCATCGCCGCATTCGCTCTCAGGTACCCGAGGATCTGTTCGACCGTGACGTCGGCGGCGGTCTCGTGCCAGCAGTCGTAGTCGGTGACGAGCGCCATCGTGACGTAGCAGATCTCCGCTTCGCGGGCCAGCTTCGCCTCCTGCAGGTTCGTCATGCCGATGACGTCGACGCCCCACGATCGATAGAGGTTCGATTCCGCGCGCGTCGAGAACTGCGGCCCTTCGATACAGACGTAGACGCCGCCCGTATGCACGCGCGCGCCCGCCTTGCGCGCGACGTCGCTGATGAGCGATGAAGCGGCAACGCAGATCGGATCGGCGAACGTCACATGCCCGACGATGCCGTTGCCGAAAAACGTATCGCGGCGATGGCGCGTGCGATCGATGAACTGATACGGGAAGACGATGTCGGTCGGCTGATAAGTCTCCTTCATCGAGCCGACGGCGCTCGCGGAGAGGATCGTGTGTACGCCGAGGAGTTTGAAGCCGAAGATGTTCGCGCGGTAATTGAGCTCGCTCGGCAGAAGACGGTGGCCTTTGCCATGACGCGACAGAAACGCGACGCGAATTCCGTCGACTTCTCCGATCACGTAGGGATCTGATGGCGGGCCGAAGGGCGTCTCGATCTTGCGCTCGGCGATGACTTTCAGGCCTTCCATCTCATACAGACCTGAACCGCCGATGATGCCGATCGCCGCGTCGCTCACCGCAGACTCCTCTCAATCGCCTCGGCCACTCGCTTGGCCAACGCCACCGCTTCCAATCCATCTTCGGCAGTGACGAGCGGCTGCTTGCGATCGCGCACGCACGCGAGAAACGCTTCCAGCTCGGCGCGCAGCGGCTCCTTTTTCGTCACGCTCACCTGCAGCGGCTGAATCTTCTTCTCGACGAGCCGATATCCCTTCACCTCCTGCTCCTTCGTATCGACGGACATGTAGAAATCGTTGCCGAAGAAACGTTGCTTGCGGACGCGATCCTGCGAGACGCGGCTGGCGGTGAGATTCGCGACGGCGCCGTTCTCCAGTTCGAGGCGGACGTTGGTGATGTCGACCTTCTCAGTGAGTACTGGCACTCCGACCGCACGGATGTCGACGACGTCCTGGCGCAGCAAGGAAAGAATGAGGTTGAGATCGTGAATCATCAGATCGAGGAGCACGTCGATGTCGAGCGAGCGGCCGCTGAAGACACCGATGCGTTCGCATTCGACGTAGCGCGCGTCGCGCACCAGGTCGGCGACGGCAACGATGGCGGGGTTGTATCTCTCCACATGTCCGACTTGAATCAATCGCTTCTTCTTCGAAGCGATGTCGATCAAACGCTTCGCTTCATCGACCGTCGCGGTGATCGGCTTTTCGACCATGACATCGCACCCGGCTTCCATCAATTCACGCGCGACATCGAAGTGTGAGACTGTCGGCGTGGACACGACCGCGCATTGGGCCTGCCTCGCCAGCTCCGCGACTGAACCGATGCGCCTGAGTCCGAGAGCCGACACGATTTCGTTCGCGATCGCGTCGTTCGTCTCGACAAAGCCGACCAGATTTGCCTCCGGCATCTCCTGGAGCACGCGCGCGTGCAGACGCCCCAGGTATCCGGTACCGACGACGCCGATCTTCATCTACCGGATGATCCCGCGCTTCGATTCGCGCACGAACTCGACCAGATACCGTACCTCGGCGAAGAAGCCCAGCTCGCTCTCGATGCGCGCGAGCGCCTCATCGACCTTCAGCTTCGAGCGGATGAGAATGCGATACGCCCGCTGCAACGCATCGATCGTCTCGGGAAGGAAGCCTTTACGCTGCAGACCGATCGTGTTGATGCCGTAGGTCGTCGCCGGCCGGTTACCCACGGTCTTGACGAACGGAAGAACGTCCTGCGTGCAGATGCTGCCGCCACCGATGAAGGCGTGCTCTCCAACGCGGCAGAATTGATGGACCGCCGAGAACGCGCCGATTGTGGAGTGGTCGCCGACGTCGACATGGCCAGCCAGCGTGGCGTTGTTCGCAAAGACCGTGTGTATGCCGATGTGGCAGTCGTGCGCGACATGCGCGTAGGCCATGAAAAAGTTGTTCGAGCCGATCGTGGTCACACCTCCCCCTCCCGAAGTACCACGGTTTATAGTGACGAATTCTCGAATTACATTCTCGTTACCGATCATCAGTTCTGTCCGCTCACCGCGGTATTTCAGGTCCTGCGGTGGTGTGCCGACGGACGACTGACCGACGAAGTTGTTCCGCTCGCCGATCGTCGTCGGTCCTTCGATGCGAACGTGCGGGCCGACGATCGTGCCGGCGCCGATCGTCACGTGCGGTCCGACGACCGCGTACGGACCGATCGTGACATCGCCGCCGAGCGCGGCCTCGCTGCTGACGATCGCGGTGCTGTCGATCACCGCGCTCATGCCGGGCGGTCCACCATCACGCTGAGCAGCTCCGCCTCGGCCACAACGTCGTTGTCGACTTTGGCGACGCCACGCAGCTTGACCGTGTTCGCGCGCTTCTGCAGGACCTCGCACTCGAGGCGAAGCTGATCGCCAGGAACGACCGGTTTGCGGAAGCGTGCCTTGTCGACGCCGCCGAAGAGGAAGAGACGTTTGTCGCGATCGGGAATGTCGAGGAGGAAAAGAACGGCGCCGCACTGCGCCATCGCTTCGACGATGAGCACACCCGGCATCACCGGCGCGCCCGGAAAGTGTCCCTGAAAAAATTGTTCGTTGGCGGTGACGTTCTTGATCCCGACGATTCTCTTCCCCGGCTCCATCTCGATGATGCGATCGACGAGAAGCATCGGATAGCGATGCGGCAGGAGCTTCATGATCTCGTTGATGTTCATCATCATGATTGGCCCAGCTTCTTCTCCAGCTCGTCGATGCGTTTGGCCAGCTCCGAAATGCGGCTGAGCCACACCTCGCGGCGCGAATATTCGCGCCAGGCAATCGCCGGAATGCCGCGCACCTTGGTCTTCTCCGGAACATCCTCGAACACCGCGCTCTTCGCCGCGATCTGCGCTTCCGCGCCGATCTTCAAGTGCCCGCTCGTGCCGGACTGGCCGGCCATCACGACATAGTCGCCGAGCTCGGTCGAACCGGCGATCCCGGCCTGCGACACGAGCAGGCAATGCTTGCCCACCTTCACGTTGTGACCGATCTGCACGAGGTTGTCGATCTTCGTCCCCTCGCCGATGACAGTCTCCCCCAGCGCGGCGCGATCGATCATCGTGCCTGCGCCGATCTCGACGTCGTCTTCGATGCGTACGACACCGATCTGAGGAATCTTGTGGTGCCTGCCGCCTTCGGTCGCGAATCCGTAGCCGTCCGCGCCGATGACCGCGCCGCTATGAATGATGCAGCGCTTACCGATCGTCGAACGGTAATAGACCGAGACGAGCGGATAGATGATCGTGTCGTCGCCGATCGTGCTCTCCGCCTCGATCGACGCGCTTTGAAAGATCTTCACGTTGTCGCCGACGACGACGCGTTCGCCGATCGTGACGAATGGTCCGATCGCGACGTTCGCTCCGAGCTTCGCGCTCTTCGCGATCGATGCCATCGGCGACACGCCGGAAGGCATCGGACGCTGCGCGAACCAGCGCGACACCACGCGCGCCATCGCGTAGTAGGGATTCTCGACGCGGATATAACGCGCATTCCGAGAATCGAGAGCGTTCTCGACGATCACCGCGGCTGCCTTCGTCGTCTCGAGCTGCGGTGCGTACTTCGGATTCGACAGAAAGCTGATCTGCTCGTCGGTCGCCTCGGAGAGCGGAGCGACACCGCTCACGCGCATCTCGCGCGTGCCCTCGAATTTGCCCCCGACGAAGTCGGCGATCTCACCGAGAGTCACCTCCGCCATGGCGCCGGATTGTAGCGGAGTGTGTAGCGGCGTGCTTTAGCACGCCGACGGCGCACTGAAGTGCGCCGCTACACCGACTACTGCTTTTTCGCTGCGGTGCTCGTCGTCGTCGACGGCGTCGTCGATGCCGCCGGCTGCGCACCTGCGGTGGCATCGTTGAAGCGCTTGATCACCGTGTCGGTGAGGTCGATCGCCTCGGATGCGTAAACCAGACCCGACTCGAACTTGTTGAAGATCGCGGCCAGACCCATCTCTTTGCCGAGGGCGTCGATGACCGGCTTGATCTTGTTCTCGAGCTCCATCAGAGCGCGGTCGCGAGCCTCGCCCATCTCTCGCTCGGCATCCTGCGCATAACGCTGCGCAGCGATCTTCCTGTCCGAGAGCTGCTTCTGCATTTCGGCGACCTTCTCTTCGGAGAGCGACAGCTTCTTGGTGTTGATGTCGGCGTCGAGCTTCTGCATCTCGTCGTCCATCTGCTTGGCCTTGGCCATGCGCTCTTCCTGCATCTTCTTCAGTCTCTCGGACGCTGTCTTGCCGGCGGCCGAGTTGGCCAGCACACGCTGCACATCGATGACGGCGAAGCGTGCCGGCGCGGACTGCGCAAGCATCGGTGCCGCGAGCGCTGCCGCAGCCACCGTAATGAGAAACTTCTTCATGGGGATCTCCTTCTCGAACAACGGATAAATCATGACTGATCCGCGGGGAATTCCCGCCAACCGCTAGTAACCGCTACCAATTGTGAACTGGAAGCCCTGGAACATGTCGCCCGTCTTCCTCTGCGGATTGAAAGCGTAAATGAAGCGCAGCGGGAACTGGAAGACCGGCAGGAAGATGCGCAGCTCGACACCGGTCGAGAAGCGAAGCTTCGAGAAGTCGAAACTCTCTTTGTAAGCGTAGCCGACGCCGGCGTCCGCGAACATCACGAACCGCAGCGGCTCGTTGAGCTTGTAGATGTACTCGGCGTTGTAGACGTGGAAGCTGTAGCCGCCGACCGGGATGCTGCGGCCGGCCTGCGTCTCATGAGGGCCGAGCGAGCCGAGCTGGAAGCCGCGCACCGAGAACTCCCCGCCGACCGTGAACCGCTCCACCTCGGGAATGCAGAGAGCTTTACCGCTCGAATCGCGCTCGGCATACGTATACGAGCAATTCTTGCTGAGCGGGAAGATGTAGCCGGCTTCGCCATTGATGCTGATGGAGCTCTTTCGCGACAGTCGGAAGAAGCGCGTGGCGTTGATCGTCGGCTTGAGCATGTGGATCGTGCCGCCGAGCGGGCCTCCCGAAAATCCGGCGCCGATGGAGAGTCGCGAGCCACGCATCGTGTCGAAGGGATTGTCGAAGGAGTTGTAGCTGTAGGTCGGCCCGATCGACGACATCGTGAACGTGTAGTCGGCGATCGTCGACACCGGCACGTTGCCATTGGGATCTGGCGTCGAGGTGAACTCGTAATGCTCCCGTGTCCGCTGCACGCCATAGAGCATCGACAAGCTGTCGAAGCGTCCGAGCCGGTAGCCGTATGCGATCGTGCCGCCGCGCGAGCGCGCTTCGAATCCATAGTTCGCCGGATAAACGGTATCGCGGTTGAACACCGACATGCCGAGACTGTTCGGCGTGTCCATGAACCAGGGGTCAGCGTAGGCGAGACTGAAGTAGTTGAGGCGCAGACCCCTCTGATAGCCGAGCGAGAAGTTTTCGCCCTCACCTAAGAAGTTGCGCGTCGCGAACTGCGACTGCACGAAGAATCCGCCGCCTTCGGAGTAGCCGCCTCCGAACTGGATGTCGTTCTTCCCTTCCTCGCTCCCCTTGACGGTGATATCGACTGTCTTCGAATCCTGATTGACCTTGAAGTCGGGATTGTCGGTCACTTTGAAGTAGCCGAGCTGTCCAAGCTTGTAGAGGCTCTGCTTGAAGGTCTCCATGTCCATGATCTGACCTTCTTCGAGGAAGATCTCGCGGCGGAGAACCTTGTCTTTGGTCGTGGTGTTGCCCTGGAACTCCAGTCGTCCGAGACGGAACTGGTCACCTTCGTAGATCTGCATGTGCACGTCGACGACGTTGTTGTCGCGTACGACATATTCGGGATTCACGTACGCGTAGATGTAACCGCGCATGCGGTACGCCTCGCCGAAGGCATCGGCGCGCGTCTGAATCGCTTTGCGCCGGATGATGTCGCCCTTCTTCAACGGCCAGTCACCGATGATCTGATCGGCGGTGAAGACGTTATTGCCGGAGACCGTGACTTCTCCGAACGTGTGGACGACGCCTTCCTTCACCGGGATGACGAGCTTCACGCGAGGCTTCTTCGGGTTCTTGCTCAGCGTGACAATCTGCGGATCGCCGAACGAGACGCTCTGATAGCCGTGATCCTGGTAGAAGTTCTTCACGCGCTCGAGGTCTTCATCGAGCTTCGATGGGATGTAGAGATCCTTCTTCCGGATCCAGGTGACGATGTTGTGCTCCTTCACCTCTTTCATCTGATGACGGAGCTGGCGGTCGGAGAAGTGATGATTCCCGACGAAGTCGACGCGCGCGACCTTCGCCTTGATGCCTTCGTTGATCACAAAGACGATCTTCTTCTCTCCCGGTTCGGTGAGATCCTCGGTGGACGTGCTGACAACGACACCTTCGAATCCGCCTTCGGTGTAGGTCTTCTTGATCACGTCGGCGGCGCGGCGCACGAGCGTCTGCTCGACGGTGTTGCCGACGTGCAGATCGATGTGCTCGCGCTCGAATGCCTCATTGATCTTGGCGGTTGTCAGCTCTTTGTTGCCGCGATATTCGACGGAGCCGATGCGGGGCCGCTCTTTGACGATGGCGCGGATGACGACGCCGGTATCGCCGCGATCCGCCTCGATGCGGATGTCGTCGAAGAGACCGGTCTGCCACAGATTGAGGAAGTTCTTCTGCAGCGCATCGGGGTTGTAGGGATCGCCGGGATTGACGCCGAGGTAGACGCGGATCGTGTCGCTGGCGACGGAGGTGTTGCCGACCGCCTCGAATCGCTCGATCTTTTCTCCGGCCAGCGGCGCCGGTCCGGTCGTCGCTTTCGTCGCTGTGGGCGACTCCGTGATCCGCCCTGTCGAAGGGGTCTCGAGAATCGTTCCGGGACGCGGTTTCTGGGGCGGCTGCTGGGCAGAGGTCGTCTGCGCCTGCACGCCGGCGGTCGCGAGGAGCGCGGCGGCGAGCGAAACGGATAGAAGTCGAGCCATGCTTTGACGTGTGACGCGCGACGAGAGCGACAGGTCACGCGCGACTGCAGAACAGCGGAAAATCGTTGCGCATTCTAGTGTAACGAGCGCTCAGTCCGCCAACGAATAGGTTGCCTTCCCACCCCCGAAAGACCAGTTCTCCTTCACCACCTCAATCAGGCAGATCATGACGTCGTCGCGCCGGACATCGGCTGCGATCTCCAGACGCCGGGCGACGTCCGCATAGAGATCCCTCTTGATCTCGACGCTGCGGCCGGCATTGAGCGTGATCTTGATGATGATCAGGTCCGACGATCGGCTCACTCCCGCATAGGACGGGTGCGCGATGATGGACGTGTCGGCGACCTGATGAACGATCTGAAAACGATCGTCGGGAGGAACATTGGCCTGCGCCACGAGCGCCTCGTGGATCGCGTCAGCGACGGCGCGGATGTACTCGGGTGACTTCCCTGAACGGAGGGTGATCTCGACCAGCGGCATGCGCCGCCGATTCTATGATGCCGCGGACTCGGACATGCTCAAGCGCTCGAGAGCGTTCTCGATCCGGCTGAGCTCTTCCTCGTTCTCGGTCAGCGCCGCGGCCATGCGATAGTTCATCGTGGCGGTGTGGTAATCGCCTAGGACCTCGTACGCTTCGCCCAGGCTGTGCCGCACGTTCCACGACTCGGGATGCGAGGCGGCGTTGCGCTCGAGGATGTCGATCGCATCATCGAGACGGTTGCGCCACAGAAGCTGGTAGGCGTAGCAGGTGAGATCGACTTCGCGGGCGATCTGCAGTGAGAGGGTCTTCAAGCGATCGGCGGCTTCGAGGTCGCCGCAGATCTCCAGAAGCTCCGCGCGAGTGCGCAGATCCATAAAATCGGGGGTGCTGATGTTCAGTGAATCCATGCGGACAATGTGAGCGCGCACCCGTGAAAAGAAGGGGGAGCGGGCGTGAGCGCAGCGTGAAATGGGAGCGATGAGCCTTCTCCCGGCGGGAGAAGGTGGCCGAAGGCCGGATGAGGGGCTGCCCCTCACCCGGCGCTTCCGCGCCACCCTCTCCCGCGGGGAGAGGGAAATCTCAGCGTCGCGCCAGCGGCTTCCCCAGCTCCGAGAGCCAATCGGGCGCATTCGGAATCTTCTCCAAATGCGGATACCGCAGCCCTCCGCGGTAATCGACGTTGACGGTTTTGACGAAGTCGCCCGATGAAACGATGAGCTCCATGGGTGCGCTGGCGTTTTTCGAATCGCGAACGGCGTTCCGCATCGCGTCCAGCGTGAAACGCCGGCCGTTGACAGCGATGACCTTCGCGCCCGGAACGACGCCGGCGTTTGCCGCCGGAGTTCCCGGGATGACATCGCTGACTTTGCCTTCCTCATCCACCCAAAGCCCGAGCGAGGTGCTGTAACTCGCGCTCTTGAACCGCTTTTCGCCTCCCTTTTGCGCCTCGTTCGGCTGATCGTTGTAGATCAATCGCCATCCGCTCGCCTCGATGCCCCCCAGCGGAGCCGAAACAGTCGAACGAATGCGCTGATTGAGGAACGAAGCCCAGTCGTTGGCAGCGACATCGTTGAGCGTGCGCACGACATCGTCGAATGTATACGGTTTCACGACGGGATCACCATCGGAGCCGCCATAGAATCGACGGCAGAAGTCATCGAGCGAACGTTTGTTGCCGGTCAGTTTGCGGATCGTCATGTCGGCATCGAGCCAGAGCAACACGCTCTCCTCATAGAAATCGACGGAGCGCCGATATGACGACCACGCGCGCGGTGCGCCATACAGAAGTTGCGCTTCGACGGCCGTGTCCTCGAGCGGACGCCAGGCGCGGCCGGCGTTCGGCGTCAGACTCGACGCTGTCAGCGCCAGTTGCTCTCGGTAATACTCGGGAGTCCACAAGCCGCTGCGATAGTCGAGTAGCTTGCCGAGGTACTGAGTAAGACCTTCGTAGACCCAGAGCAGCTCGCCGGTCATCGGCTGTTCGTAGTTCGCGACGGCGAGCCCCCCAGGACGGCGGAACTTCCCATTCCACGAGTGCACATATTCATGGGCGAGCAATCCCGCCAGA
Organism: Thermoanaerobaculia bacterium; assembly: GCA_036001325.1. Taxonomy (GTDB): domain Bacteria; phylum Acidobacteriota; class Thermoanaerobaculia; order Gp7-AA8; family Gp7-AA8; genus DASVHS01. The sequence continues at coordinate 2,077 of DASYUK010000405.1, read as the reverse complement.
CTTCTTCGCGTCGCATCCTCCGACAGAATGTCCTCGGCGGTGCGGTTGTCGCTCGATTCGTGATGCTCGAGGCCGAAATGCTCGACGCCATCGCTGAGCGTGACGAGCCAGTCGTAGTGACGATAGTGCTCCGCGCCGAACAGCGCGCGCGCCTCATCGACAAGGCGTCCGTAGCTCGCCGCGAAATCATCGGGCGTGACCGTCGCCGCTTCACTGTCAGCGCCGATATTGAGCGTGTGGCGATAAGGACCGGAGGGCGGCAGATCGATCTTGCGCAGGATCGAGCCGATGAGGACCGGCGAATCGACGAGACGGGTCAGCGTCTCGGGCGCGAAGCGGATCTCATCGCCGGTCGTTGAGACAGTCGTCAATGCCGTCGCGTACTTCCAGCCGCTGGGAATCCGCAATGTCGCCTCATAACGAAGATCTTCGGAGCTTTTCGCCGCCGGATAGAGCAGCGTCGCGTTCCAGCTCACGATCGCCAGATGCGGCGTCATCGATCCGCCGGCGCTGAACTGACCGGTGCCAACCGGATCGAGATAATCCATATCGACCGTGACGCTGTTCGCGCCGGTGGGAACGTCGACGCGCAACTCGTACATCTCGCGCGGGTCGCGCGCCCAGCGCAGCGTCTGACCGTTCGACGCGATCCGGAGGCCCGCCATCTGCACGATCGGACCGGTAGGACCGTGCTCGCCCGGGATCCATTTCGGATAGAAGAGCGTCAGCGGTCCGGCCGTCGCCGGAATCGTCAGATGAGAGTGAAGGATGTCCCGCGACACGTCAGTCGCGTCGACCGCGATGCGGATGGGATCGGCAGCGAACGCGCTCGCTGCGAAGAAGAGAGCCGCAAGGAACGACCGGCGGAGAAAACGCATCGTATGTGTCCTCCCGGTTTCAAAAAAGTGACGGGAGTCTACACCGATCTTTACGACTTCACGGCTGGAGAACGCCGGTGGTCGTGGCCCAGCGGTGACCTATCGATCCTTGAGCTCCATAATGATCGCGTGAACCTCGGTGTCACCCACGTTCTCGACGGCGTGGGTGATGCTCGTTTCACGCCCATGCACGGCACCGGCCTCGAGCATGCCCTCCTCGATCTTTCCGTCGGGGAGCGATATCCGTAGTTTCGCTTCGCTGATGATGTAGGTGACGCCCGGCTTATGTGTGTGCAGCGGTTCCTTCTGCCCCGGTTTCAGACGGTACTCGACAACGCGGACGCGATCGTTTTCATAGCGAATGGTGTAGTACTGAGGCGACGCCTTGACCGCATCCGGCGTTTCGCGTTGAGCAGCATTCAGCAAGAGAGTCGCGAGAGCGCAGACGAATATCCCGAAAATGAAATAGCGAGTTTTTTGGATCATGATCGCTGGATTCTATGACGGTCATGAGTATTCGAAGTTTCGATGAGCCAGAACAGAGCACCTGATGCCGCTCCGCTGATCGAAAACAGGAAAAGCCAGGATGCGGCATCGGTGACGCTCGACGTGATCAATCGCACGACTGCCGGCCGAAACGTCATCGCCTGACGGATGATGATCACTGCGAAGACAACGAGAAGCGGGATCACCGCGACGGCAATGCCGATCGTCAGAAACTGACTGAAGGAAAACCATCGGCGATTTCGCGCCAGAACATACGCGGGGACGCCGAGAAGAATCGCGGAGGCGTAGGCAAGAGGCAGAGACCAGATCGCATATAGAGTCGCATTCGATAAAACCAGTCCGAGATTCTTGCCGGCGAACCAACCGATTCCGAGCACATCAGCGAGCAGGAACGCGACTGCGATCGCCAACGGCGTTGCTAAGGGTGCCAGCGCGAATGCGGCGATCGTCTTGAGGTGTCTCACGGCAGAAAGCGTTCACGCTCCGCCGGCGTGGGAATGCGGCATTGCTCTTTGCGTCCAAACCAGCGATAGCGATTGCGGGCAAGAACTCGATACAGCGGATTGCGGATCGAGCCAGGGACGAACCGAATGAGACTCAACAACCACCAGAGCCCTCCCAGACGGCGATACACCTCGAGGGAGGCATCCAACTGGTCATGGATTCCCTTTTCATCGAGATAAACCATCGAC
>DASYUK010000404.1:0-6422 GCA_036001325.1 Thermoanaerobaculia bacterium | reverse complement strand
CGCGCGGTCGCTCCCGCCTCTCTCATCGGCTTCCACAGCGTGCGCACGCTGCTGCTGCCACCCGTTCCCATCCGCCCGAATTTCTTGTCGAAGTGCGCCTGCCGGATCCGCACCTTCTTCCAGTCCGCATCGAGCTCCTCCGCAACCAGCATGGGAATCGATGTGCGCACGCCCTGCCCCATGTCCGATTTCGCGACCCACACCGTCACGGTGCCCTCGTCGTCGACCTGCACGAATGTGCCGAGATCGTGAGCGGGGGCAGGGGTAGCGGCTTTCTTTTTCGGAACCGGTTTCGCTTCGAGCGAGACGCCGAGGATCAGGCCGGCGGAGGCGACAGAGGTGATCCGCACGAACTCGCGGCGCGACACTTTGCGGATCGACATGCTCATACCTCCTCCGCCGCGCGATGAATCGCTTTGCGAATGCGCTGATACGTTCCGCAGCGGCAGATGTTCCCTTCCATCGCCGCGTCGATGTCTTCGTCGCTCGGTTTGGGCTTCTTTGCGAGCAGCGCTGCCGCCGACATGATCTGACCGACCTGGCAGTAGCCGCACTGCGCGACGTTCTCGTTCATCCACGCTTTCTGCAGCGGATGATCACCGTTCGGCGAAAGGCCTTCGATCGTCACGATCTTCTTGCCTTTCACATCACTGATCGCGGTACTGCACGAGCGGATCGCTTCGCCGTTGGAAAGCACGGTACAAGCACCGCACAACCCCATCCCGCAGCCGAATTTCGTTCCGGTCAGCCCGAATTCGTCGCGCAGAACCCACAGCAGCGGGGTGTCAGGAGCAGCGGAAACCGTTCGCGGTTTCCCGTTCACCGTCAGCTTCGTCTCAGCCATGTGCGTCTCCGGGAACGCTTCTTGGACGGGCGCCATTTTAGCAACGGATGTGTTATATCAGCCTCAAGCAATGGAGCGGAGCGGCGAAATGCGCCTGACTCGCTATCCCTCGATCGAGCCGGCCGCACTGAGCGATCGTGTCCTCATCGTCGCTCCGCACATGGACGACGAAGCGATCGGCGCGGGCGCATACGCGCTCGACGCCCTCCGCGCCGGCGCCGATGTCTTTGTCGCGTTCCTCACTGCTGGCGACTGCGCGCGTTTTTCCGCGCGGATTCTGCATAGCCGCATCAATCCGAGTCCGGATGATTACCTGAGCGTCGGCCGAACGCGCATCGGCGAAGCTCATCGCGCCATGCAGATCCTCGGCGTCCCCCGCGATCATCTCTTCATCCTCGGCTATCCCGATCGCGGATTGCGCAACATGTTCGATCAACCGTCGCTCGTCGTGCGATCGACGTCGACGCAGGCGGCGGCGGTACCGTACGAGATGGCGTTGTCGCCGGGGGCTTCGTACACGCTCGCCAATTTAGTCCGCGACGTCCATCGCGTTCTCGACCTCGTGCGGCCGACGACGGTGATCACGCCCGTGCCATTCGATCTTCATCCTGATCACAACGCGGCGGCGGAGATCGTCGACATGGCCATCGACTCATCGCCGCACGCTCCGAATCGCCTCGGATATCTCGTGCACACGAGTCGATTCCTGAAGCCGTTGATCTGGACGCCGGAGCGCGCGCTGCTCCCGCCGGCGCGCATGCGGTCGTTCACATGGGCCACGTATGCGGTGTCGGCGAATGCACAGGTGGTCAAGGCGGCGATGCTCGACGCATACAAGAGTCAGCGGCCGTACACGTACTTCCTTCGGAACGCGTTCGTCCGCAGCAACGAGCTCTTCTTTGCCTATAGCCCCGAGACGGTGCAGGTGGAGCGCGCAGTTACGTCTTTTGCATGCGCGCCGTACTCCTCTCCCTCCTCTTTCTGAGCTGCGGACAGGCGGGGGCGCCTGTCCTCCACAAGAACGACTTCGACATCATCATTCGCGACGGCACCGTCATCGACGGCACCGGCAAGCGTCGTTTCCGCGCTGACGTAGGAATCCGCGGCGACACGATTGTTGCGATCGGCGACCTGCACGACAAAAGCGCAACGACAACGCTCGACGCCACGAACGACATCGTCGCCCCCGGGTTCATCGATCTTCTCGGCAATTCGCAGTCGGCGGTGTTGATCGATCCGAAGCTCGAAGGAAAAGTTCGCCAGGGTGTAACGACCGAGGTGACGGGCGAAGGTCACTCGCCCGGCCCGATCGATGAAGCGATGGCCGCGGAGATGGAGCGCACGAAACCGCCGGGCTGGCCGGCGGTCACGTGGCGAACGCTCGGCGATTTCATGCGCGTCGTGGAAAAGCGTGGCAGCGCGATCAACTTCGCGTTCTACGTCGGCGCGGCGAATCCGCGCGAGATGGTTCTGGGCCACGCGAATCGCGCTCCGACTGCGGAAGAACTGCAGAAGATGACCGCGATCGTCGATCAAGCCGTGAAAGACGGCGCTGTCGGAACGGCGAGCGCGCTCATTTATCCACCGGGTAGCTTTGCGACAACCGAGGAGCTGTCGGCACTCGCGAAACACGGCGGCGCATACTGGACTCATCTCCGGAATGAGTCGGATCGAATCGACGGCGCGATCGACGAAGCGATCCGGATCTCGCGTGATGCGCACGTGCCGCTGAACATCTTCCACCTCAAGATCGGCGGACAGCAGAACTGGGGGCGCATGCCGGAGGTGGTCGCGCGCATCGAGAAGAGCGGAGTCGACCACAGCGCGTGCGCGTATCCGTACACCGCGACGTCAACAGACCTCATGTCGATCGTGCCGGCGTGGGCGCAGGAAGGCGGCTACGCACAATTCATCAATCGATTGAAGGATCCGGCGACGCGCGCCAGGATCAAAGAGGAGATGGTCCGTTTGAAAGGGTCCGGCGCGAGCTCGATTCTGATTCGCGGGACGGGAAAGCGTCTCGACGGACTCGCGCGCGAGATGAATGTCGATCCCCCCGAGGCCGCGGCGCGTCTCTTTGAAAAAGAGAATTCATCGCCGGTTGCGATTTTCTTCTCGCTCAGTGAAGACGACATGAAGGTCGCGCTCAAGCAGCCGTGGGTCGCGGTCTGCTCCGACTCCGGCGCGGTCGTCACTCCGGAGAAAGGCGCGCATCCGCGTGCTTACGGCACGTTTCCGCGTGTGTTCCGTTACGTCCGCGAACAGAATCTGATCACGCTCGAGGAAGCCGTGCGCAAGATGACATCCCTCGCCGCGTCACGCGCGTTTCTGCGCGATCGCGGAATTCTGCGAGCAGGCATGAAGGCAGACATTGTCGTCTTCGATCCGAAAACGATCCGCGATGTCGCGACGTACGAAGACCCGCATCATTTCTCCGAAGGCGTGCGTGAGGTCATCGTGAACGGAACACCGATTCTGCGCGATTCAAGAATGACAGGCGCTCTACCGGGGAAAATGCTCAGTGGATCGCCGCCGCCCTCGGCGGCGCCTTGACTCCTACCAGAAGTAGAAAAACTTTGACGGGAGAGGCATCCGAGGGACGATCGCCGCATGCCCATCGGCGACGACACGTTCGCTTATAGACGCTATCTCCCTCACCTGCAGAAAAGCGGGAAGACGTACTTCGTAACGTTCTGCACGCGCGATCGTCGAATTCTCGATCCTGCGTCACGCGATATTGTTCTGTCGTGTTGCGTGCGGGATCATCGAACGGCGTATTGGCTGCATTGCGTTTGCGTGATGCCTGATCATGTGCATTTGGTTTTCACGCCGTTCGAACTGTTCAACCTCGCCATCATCATGAACCGCATTAAAGGCGTCTCATCGCATGGGATCAACAGGGCATTGAATCACGCGGTCATAATATGGCAGCGCGAGTATTTCGATCGAGCAATTCGATCTGATGAAAACTTGCGAAAGAAGATTGAGTACGTCTGCCGCAATCCCGTTCGCGCAGGACTCGCGGCCACGATCGATGACTACAAGTGGTCCTGGCGTCAGTGGATCGATGATGCGCCGCCGAGGGCGGCGGCGCTCCACTGAGATCTGCGCCGGAGGCGCCTCGCAGACCGCGATGGAAAAGCGCCGCATCGCTAACGGGAGAGGGCACTGAGCTTCGTCACCTCGCGGAACTGCAGCGAGATCGATGGTTCACCGACAGTCTTTCCGTTCGCTTCCGCCCGCGGATAGATGAAGAAGTTCAGCGGATCGGAAGTGCGCGGCGAGAGGACGAGGTCGCGCCCGACGGTGAACTGCACGCGATTCGGATCGAGATTGCCGAACAGATACTGCTGCTGCGCCGGATCCCTCAGCTTCGATGCGTCAGACGCATCGACCGGAATCCATCCCTTCCCTTTGACATAGAACTCCGCCCAGCAGTGATAGCCCTTTACATTGCCATCAGGCGCCGTGAGCGGGAAGCCGATCACGAAACGCGAGGGGATGCCCTTCGCGCGCGCAAGCGACATGAACAGCGAATGGAAGTCGGTGCAGTTGCCCGCTTTGATGTCGCAGGCGCGCTCGGTGTCGCCCTGCCCCCACCCGGGGATCGTCTTGTCGTACTTCATCGTGACGACGAGATAGTTGTAGATCGCGTGCGCCTGTTCGACGGGATCGTTGATCCCTTTCGTGATCTCATCCGCGAGCTTCCGCACTCGCGGCGACAGCGTGACCAGGCGATCCGCGCGCAGCGCGCGCTGAATCTGTGCCCGGCTCGCCGCCCCCTCGGCCGGATGTGCGCTGGAGGCTTCTTCGCGCGTCGTGCTGAACCGTACTCGCACAGAGAGATCACCAGCAGGCGGGTTCTTGATCACCGCGTAGGCGTATTGATTTCCGAACTCCTTCTCGCGATGACGCGTGAATGGGAACGGCGCGTCGATCGTCACGTTCGAGACCTGTTGCCACGCGCGTGACGCGGGAAGCGGGATCCAAACCTGAAGCTCGTCGAGACCGGCCGGAACTTTCGCGATCGTGGCGGTATAGGTCGCGTCGAATGTCTTCGATGTCGCGCCGAAGGCGGAGAAACAGACAAACAGGAGCGATAGAGCGAGGCGTTTGCGCATGGTCCGAAGATTCTATTGCAGTTTCACGGCGCGACGCTTCTTGGCGGGGTTCTGATAGGAGAAGCCACCCGCGGAAGTCGCTTGCGCCGAGCCAACTTTGACGAGGACGTCTACCGTGCCGACAGCCTGCGCCGGTGCGGTCACGTTCAATGTGACAGGGCTCGTCACCTGCGCGTTCGTTCCGGCCACGCCGCCGAAGGTCACTGAGACAGGAAGTGCTGTCGTGAATCCGGCGCCCGTAATTGTGACCTGTGTTCCTCCATTCGGCGATCCTGCGGTGGGATTGATCGATGCGATCGACGGTGCGGGCAGTGTGTACGTGAATCCGCCACTGCGTGTCACCGACCGGCCGTCGGGATTCGTGACGACGACGTCGCGCGGCGCACTCGAGACGATGTCGAGCGGTCCTATCGGCGTCGTGGCGAAGATCGCGGAGCTGTTCACGGTGGTGATGATTGCCGGTGCGCCGCCAATGGTCACTTTCACGTCACCGACCACGCCGAAATTCGTTCCGCTGATCGTAATGGGCGTGCCGCCCGCCGTCGATCCGGTCGCGGGCACGATGGATGTAATCGTCGGACCAGGAACTGTGTACGTGAACGTGCCGAACATCGCGCTCTGCCCGTCAGGATTCGTGACCGTGATGGCCACATCTCCCGCGGCGTGTGCCGGCGAGATCGCGCTGATGCTCGAGGAGCTGTTCACGGTTGTGCTGACCGCGGCCGTGTCGCCGAACTTCACCGATGCGCCGTTCTGGAAGTTCGTGCCGCTGATCGCGACGACTATTCCTCCAGCCGTCGTGCCGCTCGTCGGCGTGAACGAGCTGATCGCCGGCGCAACGGCGGCGGCCTGAACGACCATGTCACCGACCATATCGCCATGGCCGGTGCCGCAGGTCGAGACCGTGCACGCGTAAGTAAAAATGCCGGGCGTGTTCGCCACAAACGTGATCGTCCGATGCTGCCCTTTGGCCATCGTCACGTCGGTGCTCATGTAGTGCTCGAGGAAGAATCCGTGCGTCACGTCGCTCGAAGTCACATCGAGCGTCACAGAATCGCCGACATTCACGACGAATGGTGATGGATTGATGGCGAAGTCGAACGTGAACGCGGTGATCGTGAACGCCTTCACCGCCGCGGCGTTGAACCCATCGGGAACCTTCGCCGGCAGCGCGTCCATCTCCGCGACGAGATGATGGCGAGCGTGGATCTGCTTCAGGAGCTCATCGAGAGGCGTGGCCTGGTGCCACTGCTGGGCCGAAAGCGAAGAAACGAGGGAGAGAGCAAGGACAGAAACCGTGGTCGAGCGCATGTGCATATGATAACCAAGGAAAGTCTTTGATTCGGCTGTTTACGAAGGATTTACACCTTCAGGATCCACCGCCGTCTGTGGAAAATGGCGAGGATTCCCAGCCAGAGCGTCACGAACGCGATCGCCCACAACAACGACGCGAAGCG